>NZ_LADY01000024.1:0-98551 GCF_000961715.1 Roseovarius sp. BRH_c41
GAGACGTTCGGCAAGATCGCCATTGGCAAGGGCCACGCGAACTTGAAGGAGCAGGTTTGCCCCGCGTTCCGACCAACGCATCTGCTGCTTTTTGACCATTCGCCTTGCGACCAAATTGTTGACGCTCGCTTCAGCGGCCGTTGAGGCGATCCGTTTCCTTTCGCGATATCTCGCGCCGTAGTTGGTTATCGAGCCCCGGTTTTGGTCGATGTAGATGCGCAAGTTCAACAGGCCGCCGCGTAGCGAGACGATCGCGGAGCTGCCCTGTTCATCTGCCTTCAGGTCGTGAAACAGTCGACCGACAAGGTCAATTGCCCTGTCTGTTTGACCATTCCAGAGACGCCTTCTCACCGCTGCTATGTCTTCCAGAAGCTCCTTCCGCTCGTTCGGCGGCAGTCGGCGCGCCCAACACTCGGCAGTCTGCTCGATGGGATGCAGCTTCATGGCAATGTGAAACCAGTCGAGGATGTGCTTGGCCGGCTGCGGAAGTGCTAATTTCAAGCGCTTCAAACAGTCCTCACCGTCAGAAATCACGGTGATATCGCCCTTGCCCTCGTATCCGAGACGTTTGAGAGCAAGCAGCCCTTCTGCCCTCATTCTCCGTCGCGATGTACCAGAAAAGGCGAACAGAACACCTCGGTCGGATCCGACCCCGCCACGGCTTGCGTGGCAGATGACTGCTTCGAAACTTCGCGTTTCACGGCCGCGGATCTGCGGGATGTGAGCAGTATCGATGCTAAGGACAAATTCCCGTTCTGGGTCTCTAGGGTCCAGACTCATTGAATTTCACAGCCAGAACAAGACGGTTGCGGCGAGCATGATCGCGGAGAAGAAGGTTTCCGGGCAGCGGTCGTATCGGGTGGCGACGCGCCGCCAATCCTTCAGACGGCCGAACATGATCTCGATGCGGTTGCGCCGTTTGTAGCGCCGCTTGTCGTATTTGACGGCCTTCCTGCGGGACTTTCGACCGGGAATGCAGACCTTTATCCCCTTGTCTTTCAATGCTTCTCTGAACCAATCAGCGTCGTAGCCCCTGTCAGCCAGCAGCCAACCCGCCTTCGGCAGACTGCCCAGAAGAGCCGCGGCGCCTGTGTAGTCGCTGACCTGGCCGGCCGACATGAAGAACCCGATCGGCCGCCCCGTGGCATCGGCAACGGCGTGCAGTTTGGTGTTCATGCCGCCTTTTGTCCGCCCGATCTGGCGTGCGCGCCCCCCCTTTTCACGCACAGGCTCGACGCCGTGCGGTGTGCCTTGAGATAGGTCGCATCGATCATGATCGTCTTGTGCTCGGCGCTCTCAGCGGCCAGGCCGACCATGATCCGGGCGAAGACCCCGTTGTCACTCCAGCGCTTCCAACGGTTGTAGAGGGTCTTGGCGGGCCCGTATTCCTTCGGCGCATCACACCACCGCAACCCATTGCGGTTGATGAAGATTATGCCGCTGAGAACGCGGCGATCATCGACGCGGGGCTTGCCATGACTCTTGGGAAAGAACGGCTTCAGGCGTTCCATCTGGGCATCGCTCAGCCAGTAAAGATTGCTCATCGATCAGGTCTCCTTGCGGAGCCTGAATCATGCCAAACGCCTGAAATCAATGGGTCTGGAGCCTACGCAGTCTTCGCCGGCCTTTTCCTGACACACTTGAAGGAGCTGTCGATGCTTGACTTTCTCTACATTTTCCTCGGCCTCGAAGTTTTTGCAGCCTGCGCCGCCGGCATCCGCGCCTTCGATCGGCTGTGAGGGCGGCGCCATGTTCGATCTGATTCTTGGGCTCGCCGTGGAAGCAGGCCTGTTCGTCTATCTCGGCGCGGCGCTGCTACGGCCCGACCTGTGCTAGGGGTGCCGCATCACGCTTGAACTCATCGCTGTAGTTTCTTGTCCCCATCTCGGCCCCCTTGCCCAAAAGTTAGGGGGCAAAGCGTCTATAAAGAATCCAGGGGCACCTCAGGCTCGCAGCTCTTTGGTCCCAGTCAGGTCGCCACTTCGCCGGCTATCTTGGGCGTTGTCTGCTCTGCCATCATCGCGCGATTTCGCCAGCAATCACGGCTCTCCCATGAACAGCGAGTGTCGCCGTCAACCTTGGACAGCCGAATTGTCGAATGATTTCGAGAACGCGAAGGTCGTAAGCAGCTTGCCCGATGAGCCGGCACAGGTCTGAAGCGTGAAACTGCCGGTTGCCGCTTGGTGCAGCCTTTATCTGATTGTGTAGCTCGCGCGCCCATGGATTGGGCGCTCTCTCCGGCGTGGCCGCTGTCTCCGGTCGGCTTACCGTGCCTGGTGATGTTCGCCATCTGCGCATGAACCCGAGTAGATAGCCAGCCGGAACCTTGTCGTTCCCGCGCGACCGGTTGAAGGCCAGGAAGCGGTCCCAGATCACCTGCGTGTCGACGTTCCAGCACGGCAGGGCCTTCTTCGCCGCCTTGATCAGGTCCGCCCAACAGGTTTGGAAGACGTTCGAGCCAGCGCTAATAGTGATCTGTCCTGAGAATACAGTTTTGTTACCTTTCTCTCTAGATAGTGATGTGTCGCCTGTGCCTGACTCAACATCCTGATCATCCCCCTGTTCATCAAAGGCCGAAAAACGGAAAAGCCAGGGCGCGAACTTGCCGTTTGGCTTCTCTCGCCTCAGCTCCAGTTCGGACGCCTCGAGTTCCGCCAGCAGTTCGGTCAGGTACTGGCGCGAGATGTTCATCTTGGACGCGAGGCCCGCGAGCGTGAAAGCGGCCGTCCCACGCGATAGCCCGTTGAAGCCCTCCTTCCACGCGATGGCGTCGAGGATGACTGTTGCCAGCTTGTGGGCGGATACGGACAGCTCTGTCTGTGTGATCCGTCGAAGGATCAGGCCGGTTGTGGGTTCCATGGTCGGTGTCTCCTCGAGAGACGACCCCATGCCGAGAGCAAAAACATTCTTGCCAGCAAAACAACTTTGCTGGTTGCAGAGGTTCGGACAGTGCGCTAGAAGATCCTTGTTCACGGGTTCTTCTAGCACGGCGTCAGGCTTTTCGGTCTGGCGTCGTTTCCCTTTTCTGGTTTGGTGCACAGTCTCCGGTGCAAGGTGGGTCGGAGGCGGGCCTGTCCGATGGAGGCCCGGCCGGATTCAGTAGCGGACCTCTTCGAAGCCGTAGTTGCCCTCATGATCCCGCCAATCGACGAAGACCGAGCGGTAGTTGACTTGTCCGCATCCGCTTGGGCGGGGAAGGTCAGATGCTGTAGGCACGGCGGCTACGCTCGAACCTCGCCAGTGGTAATCACCTTGTGTGCCGTAGGAACCAAGACGTGTGCCGTCGGATCGGATGCAATCGCCATCTCGATTCTGGCGCTGGCTGAACTGGATGTGAAACACGCGGATGCTCCGAACGAAGTCGAAAGCATCGCCCGAAATGTCGATATCAGCGCGCTCGTCAGACTGGACCTGGACCAAGGGCAAGGGATCTTGCGGCACGCTGATCTGATGCGCATCCCGGAAGGCGATGTCGTACAACCGTTCCATTGGCGACTCCACGGCAGGGGCGCTGAACGACGCCCCCATTGGGCACCGCCAGATCTGCAAGGGCGGTTCAATCGGCCAGGGCGTGATCCTGCGAATGAAGACCGCCCTTGCATGGGCACAAGGCGCCGATGCCGGCCAGCCGCCCGCCAGACAGAGCAAGATGGCGCAGTCGACCTGATAGGCGTGCGCCGGCTCGACCGAGCCGACGAGGCTCGATACTGTGATGGCTACGGCAGTCGCCGCAGTTCGGACCCTGTGCTTCATGACGCCGACTCCCACTATAATGGTTCCCCGATACGAAACAACACTACCGATAGCAAGGATATTTCATCGCGGGAGTTGCGGTGTGACCCCCCAAGTGCTGGTCGCAGATGACGGTCTGACGCGTGACGTGGCTGCAGGGCACCGATTGCGCCATGGGATCCCTAAGCCAAGCGAAAGTGGACAGCAAACCGGCCAAATCACCGGACGTGATCTCCGTAGCCTGTAACTCACTACTATGATAAATATCCATTTTGTGGAGAATGCGTACGGCCAAGAAAGCGGCCAGAGGGAAGGTCATGTGATGGTCCGTGATGACGGCGAGACGATAGGCTTGTTCGAGCCCCTCATGGTCTCGGAGGGCTCTCCTGCCCGCGCGGGGTTAAATGATCTTGTGCTTGAGCTGGCGGAGAAGTCCGCAGCATTCCGCAGCAGCTTGCCCGCCTCGATAGCGGAGGCGCTTGCCGATCTCGTGCGGGCGATGAACTGCTACTACAGCAACCTCATCGAGGGCCATGACACCCATCCCATCGACATCGAACGCGCGATGCGGAACGATTACAGCGCCGATCCGAAAAAACGAAACCTTCAGCTTGAAGCCAAGGCGCATGTCGCCGTTCAGAAATGGATCGACGAAGATGGCATGGTGGAACCACCGACCGCGCCTGCGTCAATCATCGAACTGCATCGCCGGTTTTGTGAACTCTTGCCGCCCGAGCTTCTCTTCGTCGCAAGCCCAAAGACAGGTGAAAAATTCCCGATAGTACCTGGCGAACTGCGCACCCGATACGTTGAAGTCGGGCGCCATGTCGCCATCAGCCCTGGTGCTGTTCCCCGCTTTCTGGAGCGGATGCACAAAGCCTACAGCCTTCCCGGCAGGATCGAGCCGATCCTTGCTGCGGCTTGCGCCCATCACAGGCTTCTCTGGGTGCACCCCTTCCTTGATGGGAATGGTCGCGTTGCCCGCCTGATGTCCTACGCAATGCTGCGAAAAACCCTGGACACGCGGGGACTGTGGTCCGTGGCGCGCGGGCTTGCGCGACAAGAGGCAGCCTACAAGGAACACCTCGCCGCGTGTGACGGCCCCCGCCGTGGCGATCGTGACGGACGGGGCACGCTCAGCGAGGCCGCGCTTGCCTCCTTCGCGCAGTTCTTCCTGCGCACCTGCGTTGACCAGGTAGAGTTCATGGAAAGCCTGATGCGACCGGACCTGCTGCGCGACCGCATCCTGATCTGGGCAGAAGAAGGGATGCGTGCCGGAGCGCTGCCACCAAAAGCCGATACCGTGCTGAAGGCTGTGCTCTATCAGGGGCAAATCGAGCGCGGAGAGGTCGAGACCATCCTTGGCACCAGCGACCGCACTGCGCGACGGGTAACATCCGCGCTTCTGGAGGCGGGTGCTCTGTCGTCGATATCGACCCGTGCGCCGCTGAAGCTGGCTTTCCCTGCAAAGTATGCTGGGCGGTGGATGCCGGGGCTGTTTCCCGACCGCAAGGGCTGAGGTTCGCAGGAGCGCAACAGGCGTAGCGCGGCCCATCTTCGTGGTGGTCCGGTAGAAGGGAAGTCCACTATTCCAAGGCGTCCACGAACCGCCCGTATTCCTCGCTCACCTCCCTGGCCTCAACAAAAGCCCGCGCGCGTTCATCATCGAGGCAGCGGAAGTAATCCTGCACCTCGGTGATGTAGGCTTCGAAATCCCCCCGGATCAGATCCGCGTAGGCGCGCATGTCCTCTCGTGACGTAGGCAGGAACGGCCGCTCGGGCGGAGTGCAGGCATGGGCCGGCCCCACCGCCACACTAAACGTGATCAGCAGCACCAGAGGGATGTTGCACGCACAGGTCATGTGCAGGGCAAAACTCCTTTGCCGCCTTTAAGATCACGATTTTGTCAGCTATCACCGTTATCGGTGCAAGGTGATCTTTGTCAAGTCGTTTTAATTGTCTTGCTATCGTTCATGTTGTATTGTATCGCCCACGGTGTTGCGACCCCGTGGGCCCGAGACTGCACCTCAGGCAGAAGAAGGACCCAAGGGAAGGCCATGATAGAAGAAGCCCCGAATGTGGTTACAGAAGATGGACTGCGCGGCCTCCTTGCCGAAGGCTACCTCATCGAGGTGGTCTGCAAGGAAGGGGCCGAGAAGCGCCACAACAGTTGGTACGGCGCCTGGGTCATCCGGGCCGTTGCCCCGGACGGGCGCGACGACAAGATGCTCGTCACCAGCCGTAGCGTCCTCAAGCTGCGCGATTTCAAGACCATCGTCGGCCTTGTCAGCTTCCTTGCCGACATGGGCTGCACCACCGCCAGCATCCCTCTCGTGGAAGGCGCCCGCGAACGTCACGCAGCACCTGGGCGCACGTCCGAACCGAGGACCGGCCCGGTTTTGGTCAAGGACAACTGACCGCGCGTTTGCGCTCGTCGTTGCATTGGGTACAGGCGTTTGTTCCGCGCCCCCGGCCCTTGCCGACGGTTTCATCTTCCAGGTCAGCCCTGATGGCCGACTGATCGACACCGCCGAGACTGCGAGCACCTTGCGCTCGTTCACTGGCGAAGAAGATGCCCAGATTGGGCTCCTTCCAGATCGTCTCTTTCTCTTTGCAGCACCGCAGTCGCGTGGGGATGATGCTCCCCTGAGCGATGTGACAGCTGCCGCAGCGATCGCCCCGCGCGCCGTCCGCGCCTCACCTGAAATCCTCCACGCTATCGAGACCACGGCGCTGCGCTACGGCAGCCATGGCGCCCTGCGTCAGGCGGGTCTGTCGGTCAGCGATTGGGCGCTGTTCTACCGCGCCAATATCGAGGTCGAGAGCGCCTATAATCCCGGCGCCTTGAGCCCGGTCGGTGCCATCGGGCTTGGCCAGCTGATGCCCGACACTGCGCGCGATCTGGGTGTTGATCCCCATGACATCGTCCAGAACCTCGACGGCTCGGCCCGTTACCTGCTGATGATGCTCGAGCAGTTCGGCGATCCCGCGCTGGCGCTCGCGGCCTACAATGCCGGTCCCCATGCGGTCACCCGCCATGGCGGCATTCCGCCCTTTCGAGAAACCCAGGGCCATGTGGCCCGTGTGACAGCCGTGTTCCAGCGGCTGAGAGGAGACCTTTCGTGACGTCCAAATCTTCCCTTGTCGCGCTTGGCGCGGTGGCCCTGATCGTGCTGGCGGGACCGGCACTGGCCCAAAGCATTGACCTGTCGCCGGTGCAGACCCTGCTGCAAGGCATCGTCGATGCGATCACCGGTCCCTTGGGCATCGTGATCGGCACGCTGGCGCTGATCGGCGTGTTCCTCTCCTGGCTCTTCGGCATCCTCGATTTCCGTCAGGCGCTATGGGTCGTGGTCGCAATCGCGGGCATCGCCGCAGCGCCCACTATCGTCGCCGCCATCTGGACGACTTGAGCAAAACTGATGTCTGACCAGTCCCGCGTGTTCATCGGCCTTCTCAGGCCACCCAAGCTGATGGGCCTGCCGATCATGTACGCCATGGTCTGGCTCTTCGGATCGACGCTCCTGTTCCTCTGGGTGCAGAGCTGGGTGGTGGCCGTCTTTGCGGGGCTGGCCTGGCCGGCGCTCTGGAAGGCCGCAGACTGGGATCCGAACTTTCTCGATGTCCTGGTGATCACCTTGCAGGAAACCCCACCCACGGCGAACCGCAAGCTCCATGGGGGCGACAGCTATGCCCCGTGATGGAATTGCCGATGAGGTTGAGAACGCCCTCGATCCGGTGACCGCGCTGCCTGCATGGGTCAAGGGCGAGAAGCGGCTCTCGTCCATGCTGCCTTACGTCAGCCTTGTCACCGACCGGACGATCCGGACGCGGGGCAACGAGCTGATGCAATGCATCCGGCTCGAAGGGGTGAACAGCACCACGAGCGAGGATGCGCATCTCGACCGGATCGGCGGGCTCCTGGCAGGTATCGTCGCGCAGTTGGGGACCGAGTTCTCCTTCTACCTGCACAAGGTCTCGAAAGCGGTCGATGTGACCCTGCCGCCCATCCCGGGCGAGGGATTCGCTGCGGCTGTCGATCAGCGCTGGCGCGCGCATCTGGGCCGGTCGAGCCTGCGCGACAAGACATTGACCCTGACGGTCCTGAAACGCCCCGAGGCGGGGAGCCGTTTGCCCTTCGGTCTTGGGGCGTCGCGCACCCGACATGCGGCGGATACGACGCGGCGTCTGCGCAAGCTCGACGAGGTCGTGGGATTTCTGCTGTCGTCCTTCGATGAGTTGAAGCCTCGCCTCCTTGCGGCCAGCACCGGCGAGCTTCTGGGCTTCCTCGGCTCGCTCAACACAGGCGAAGAGCATCCACTCTTCCCGCGGTCGCCCCTCGGCGTGATTGCCGAGGATGTCGCCAATACCCGCGTCACTTTCCGCGGCACGACCATCGCACTGTCCGACGGTGCCGTCGGCGACAAGCTCGGCACGATCTTCGCGGTGAAGAACTACCCCGCCAAGACGGACAGCCTGATGCTCGACGAGCTGAACCTGCCCGTCGATATGGTGGTCACCCACTCTTTCGTGCCGATCAACGCCAACATCATGGCAGGACGGATCAAGCGGCAGCTGCGCCTCATGCAGGCCGCCAATGACGGGGCGGTCAGCCTCGCGCAGGAACTGGAACTCGCCCAGGACGATCTGGAATCCAAACGCCTGATCTTCGGCGAGCACCACATGACCGTGGCGGTCTATGCCCGCACCCAGGCTTCCCTCGACGATATCGCGGCCGAAATTCGCAACATCTCTGCCACTTCCGGGATCAACCTGATCTCGGAAGCCTTCGGCGCGCGGGCGCATTTCATGGCGCAGCATCCCGGCAATACCGGGGCGCGCAGTCGCAAGGCCGCAATCACGAACCACAACTTCGCCGATCTCGCCACCTTTCACCGCACACCGCTTGGCAAGACTGGCATGGAAGTGCCCTGGGGTGTGCCGATCACGCTCTTCCCGACGCCTGAGCGCAGTGGCTTTCGCTTCAACTTCCACGAACAAGGCGCGCCGGACCGCGAGCCCACCGGCGGGCACACGCTGATCCTCGGCCGCCCCGGGTCGGGCAAATCCGTGCTGGCGGCTTTTCTGATGACCATGGCACGGCGGGCAGGTGCCCGGCTATTCGTCTTCGACTACCGCGCCGGCATGGAAATGGCCGTCCGCGCGCTTGGCGGCAGCTATTCGACGGTGCGGGCAGGGCGACCCACGGGGCTCAATCCGCTGCAGACCGAGATCGATGCGCGCGGTCAGGCCTGGCTTGCCGACTGGCTCGCAAGCCTCCTCGAGCGCCGGGACCGGCCTCTGACTCCGGTGCAGACCAACCGCCTGCAAGAGGTGGTTCGCCAGAATGCGAGTGCCGGGAACGCGGGCCTGCGGAACTGGTCGGACTTCGCCTCGCTTCTGGTTTCAACCGATGACGAGGGCGATCTCTTCGAGCGGATGCAGGAATGGACGGCCGACGGCCGCTACGGCTGGATCTTTGGGGCGAATGCACACGACACGTTCCAGATCGGGGGCAGCACTGATGCTGACGTCACGGGCTTCGACCTGACCGGCATCCTCGATTCCGAGAGCGAGCGGGAACGCATGGCGGTCCTCTCATACCTCTTCCGCCGGATCGAGCGCGTGATTGAGGACCGCAAGCCCACGATCATCGTCATCGACGAGGCCTGGAAGGCGCTCGACAACGCGTATTTCGCGGAGCGGCTCTCAAATTGGCTGGTGACTGCCCGCAAGCAGAACGCCGTCGTCGTCATGATGACCCAGTATGCCAGCCAGCTCGAGCGCACCCGGACCGGCAAGACCATCGTCGAAGCCGTCCCGACGCAGGTGCTTCTGCCCAATATCCGCGCCTCGGCTGCGGATTACGCGATGCTCGGCCTCAGCGAGAAAGAACTCGACGTGCTTTTGGGCGTCGGCTCCGCCTCGCGGTTGGCCCTCGTCCGCGATGACCGGGGCGCGGTGGTGATCGACGCCGATCTCAGCGCCCTTGGCCCCCTCGTGACCATCCTCGGCGGCATGGAGAAGGGCGAGGCCCTTGTCGGCCTCGACTACCGCGACCGCCCTGACTTCTGGAGAGTGACATGACCCGTATCCTCACCCGCAGCGCCGTTCTGCTTGGCATCGGCCTGACACTGACAGCCTGCGCGCAGCATAATCCCGCAGAGGCCAACTGCTTCAACTTCCGCGATGCGCCCGCGCAGGCGGCAACCGCAACAGCCACGATCTCGACCATGGGGGCGGAGGTTACGCACCGCGACACGGCCTGCGATTTCCTGATGCTAGGGGCGGGCGGCTGAACGCATGCGGACCTGGCTTCCCCTCTCGATGGTCAGCCTTGCACTGGCTGGTCCCGCTGCCGGGCCAGCCAGCGCTCAAGGCGTGCCAACTTTCGACCTGCGCCTCTTCGCAGAGCGGCAGGCAATCCTCGATCAGACCGATCAGGATCTTGCGCTGCAACAGGACCGGCTGACGCGCGAGGAGGAGCTGGCCGAGGTCGAACGCCAGCAACTCGCCTCCCTCGAAGGGCTGATGGATGCCATGTCCCTCGGGTCGGGCGATGTCGCAGGCACAGTGACCGGGCTCGAGGCGGGGCGGGGGGCGGTTGGCGGCGTCGAAAACGCAGCCGCGAGCCTCTATCCGCCCGAGGACAACAACCCGGCCGCGGCCCGGATGTTCGGCGATGCTCGCGAAGGGATCGAGGAGCTGATCATCCGGGCCGCGCGCGACACGCATAGACTACAGGGTGTAAGCCGCGCGGGGCTGTCGCTGGTCCAGTGGCGCTGCCTGCTGCAAGCGCTGATCTGGCAGGAGAGCCGGTTCCAGATCGGGGCGCGTTCCCCTGTGGGGGCCTTCGGGCTCACGCAGATCATGCCCGCCACCGCAAGCGATCTCGGCATCAACCCCGCCTATTACGACGACCCGTACCTGCAGGTCACCGGCGGCGCGCGATACCTCGCGATGATGCTGAACATGTTCGATGGCAACATCATCTATGCGCTTGCCGCTTATAACGCAGGCCCGGGCAACGTGCAGGACTACGGTGGCGTGCCGCCCTTCGCGGAAACCCAGCACTACGTGGTGGTGATACCGCAGCAGTACAACAGCTATCTCGCCGCCGTGGGTGGCATCGATGCGCTCGGCACCATCGACCCTGTCCTTTTGGCGAATGCGAGTTTCAGCCTCTCGGCCCATGGCGCAGGCGTTTATGGCGACTACTCGCTGGTCTCGGTCCGCGCGGCCGCCCTGCGCGTGCAGGATATCATCACCCGCATTGGTGAGACCGAAGACCTTCACGAGGCCATCGCGCTCAACACCTATGCGCGCGCCGAGCTGGCCCGACTGGTCGCAATCCGGACCCGGATCAAGGCCGCCCACACCCAGCCGCTGAGCGAGGAACAACTCGCCATGGCCGCCGCCCAAGCCGCCGAGCGGCAGTTCATGGATTTCACCTTGGAGAGTTTGCGATGATCCTTCGCTTGCGCATTTCCCTCACCACCACCGCCGCGACCGTCGCGCTGGCCACCGTCCTTGCGGGTCCTGTCGCAGCACAGGGCGTGCCCACGGTCGATACCCAGAACATCGCCCAGGAAATCCGCCAGCTTCAGCAGATGCTGCAGGATTTCGGGATCCAGACGGATCTTCTGGACAATGCGCTGGCACAGCTCGACCTTCTGCAGCAGCAGTTCGACCAGCTTGAGGAGATGTATGCCTCGCTGACCGGGCCGCGCAGCATCCTTGGTCTCGCCATGGGCGGCGATCTCGACGGCCTCCTGCAGGCCAATTTCGAAGATCTCCCCGGTCTGATCCGGGGCATCCAGGCGGGCGACTGGTCGAGCCTGATCGGACCCAACGCGGGGCCCCTGCGCACGCAGATGGAACAGGCTCTGGCTAGTGCGGGCTTCGACGAGGACTCGCTGCGAGAGATCGCCACCAGCGGCAATCCAGGTGCCGAAGGTGTCGCCACGCGAGCCACGACCGGTGCCGTGATGTCGGCGGCGGCCCAGAACAGCCATGCCGAGGCGGCCCAATCGCTCGAACGTGTCGAACAGCTCGTCGCGATGATCCCGGAGATGGAAGACCTGAAGGCATCGATGGACCACAACACCCGTGTTACGGCGGAACTGGCCATCGCGATGACGCGGATGTGGGAACTTGAAGCCATCCAGACCCTCGGCGCGGGCAACGCGGGCGTGGTGGATGCGGCCACGGTCGCCGAAGAGCGCCGCTACATGGACTTCACCCTGCCGAGCCTCGCGCCATGACCAAGGCACCGGACATGACCGCAGGCATGAGCGCGCGCGAACTGGTCGAGGAGGAGTTGATCCACGGCGCGCTGCGCAGGGAGCAGCTCTGGCGGATGATCGGCCTTGGCGGGGCAGGCTTCGGCGTTTTCGGCTGCCTTGCGGCCGCTGCTGTCGCCCTGATGGTCGAGACGCCCCCACCGGTCGTCGTACCCTATGATCCCGCCACGGGTCTGGCCCTGCCGAATGCAACGGTTGAGACGGTATCGCTTGCCGAGCGCCCGGCCATCATCGAGGCGCAGATCTATCGCTACATTCTGGATCGCGAGGCGTACAACCAGCTCGACAACGATCTGCGCGTGCGCCGTGTGTTGGCGCAATCCGGCGGTGCTGCCGAGGCCAGCATGCGCGCCATGTGGACCTCGGGGCAGGAGAGCTACCCGCCGACCCGCTACGGCGCAGCCGCAGAGATGGCCGTCGAGATCGCCTCGATCACGCTCATCGGCGACAACCGCGCGCAGGTGCGCCTCAGAAAGCGCCTGACCAGTCCTCAAGGGGCGCAGGACGGATCCTTCACCGCCACACTGATGTTTGCCTTCCAACCCGAACGGACCCGCACGATCGACGACGTCTGGCAAAACCCCTTCGGCTTCACCGTCACCCAATATGCCATCCGATCGGACCGTTCCGAATGACCTCTGTTTTCGTCCGTACCTCCATGCACGCCCTGCTGGTCGCAAGTGCCCTGGCGCTCACTTCACTCGCAGCCCTGGCCGAGACCACGCCGCGCGCTGGCCCCCATGACAACCGCGTCCGGATCGCGAACTGGACCGAGGGGCAGGTCTACCGGATCGTCACCACCCTGACCCGGGTCACCACCGTCGAATTCGGCGAGGGCGAGACCATCCGCTCAATCATCGCGGGCGACACCGTAGGCTTCCAATTCGACGGTGTGCCAGGCGGGCGCGCCTTCGCGATCAAGCCAGCCGCCTCCGGTGTCGCCACCAACATCACGGTCTATACGAACCGCCGCTCCTACTACTTCCACGTCGTCGAGGCACGCGAGACCCCGCATTATGTCGTGCAGTTCCGCTATCCCGAGAGCCGCGTACAGCCGACCCGCGCGGTCGCCGCTGATGCGCCAAACGCGAACTATGCCGTCAGCGCCAGTGAGGAGTTCACACCCACGGCCATCTGGGACGACGGGACCTTCACCTATTTCCGCTTCGCGCAGAACGCGCCGGTCCCGGCGATCTTCCGCTATGCGAACGGCGGCGAGCGGGCGGTGAACAGCACGGCACTCGAGGATGGTGTCATCCGCGTCTCGGGCGTCAATCGCCAATGGGTCCTGCGCCTCGGCGAAGACGAGGTCTGTGTTCAGGATATGGGTGGGCCCACATCATGAGCCAGGACACCGAAGACCTCGCCGCGCGCCTCGCGGCGCTTGAAGCAACGGGCGACAAGAAGCGCGGCGCAGCACGTCCCTCCCCGCTTACCGCCATCCTTGGCGTTGCCGGGATCGTGGCCGTGGGCGGCCTGGCCTGGGCCGCCCTGCAACCGTCGCCGGAAGCCCCATTGCCGACCGCAGCCCCGGAAGAGTTCCAGACCGCAGGATCAGGCTTCGGTGACCTCGCACCCATGCCCGCAGTAGAGTCTGCACCGCCACCGGCCGAGACCGGCCCCTCCGCGTCGGAACTTGCGTTGATGGAAAGCCTCGCGACGCTGCGCGCGGAACTCGAAGACCTGCGCGCGCGGCCGGTCGAGGCATCGGACAGCGGGGCAGAACAAGCCATCGCCGACCTGACAGCGCAAATCGCGGCACTGCAGACCGCGTCGACCGAGGCGCAGCGCGCGCTCGAGCGGCAATTGACCGAGCGCGACCGCGAGCTCGACCAGCTGCGCATGGATCTCGAAGTCGCACGCTTGGCCCCACCTGCGCCCACGGACCTCGGCCCGAACGAGGAGGAGCTGCGGCTTGCCGAACTCGAACGCCGCCGCATCGCGGAAGCCGAAGCGCGCGCCGAACGCATCGCCTCGCCCATGATCGCGTTTTCCGGGATGGGGGCAGGGACCGACCGGGAGAACAGCCTTGAGGCGGCACGCCTGAATGAGGACGAAGCCTTCGTGCGCGCAGGTGCGCGGCCCGCACCCGTGACGCGGGCCGAAGTGATCGTGAACCCCGGCAACACCGTCGTGCAGGGTACGATGATCCAGGCCGTGACCGAGACGGCGCTCGACAGCACACTGCCCGGCGCGATCCGGGCCATCGTCTCCGAGGATGTCCACTCTTTCGACGGAACCCGCGTCCTGATCCCGCGCGGGGCGCGTCTCGTGGGGCGTTACCGCTCCGATGTGGCGCTCGCGCAGTCACGGGTCATGGTGGCCTGGGACCGCATCATCCTGCCCGACAACCAGACCGTGAAAATCAGCGCCTTCGGTGGGGATGAGCTCGGCCGCACCGGCACAACCGGCTTTGTCGACACCCGCTTCGCGCAGCGGTTCGGCTCGGCCGCGCTGATCTCGCTGATCGGAGCCTTGCCCGCAGCGGCCGCTGGACAGATCGAGGATGAGGCAGCAGCCGACATCGCAAGTGACGTGGGCACGGACCTGCGCGACAGCACCCAAAGCGTCATGCAGGACTATCTGGCAATCCGGCCCGTAATTCATGTCGATCAGGGCACGCGGATCACCGTCATGGTCGACCGCGATCTGGAGATTTTCTGACATGGCAGCGAGCTATCTCGAAGCCTCTCTCGACCGGCTGGGCGCGCCCGTGCAGCGGGACGACACGATCGAGATCTGCATCAACCCCGACGGGCAGGTCTGGGGCGAGTTCCAGGGCGATCATTTCATGCGGGGCCTCGGCACGCCGCTCACCCAGACCGAGATCAAGGACCTCGGCAACCAGATCGCCTCGGCCGCCTCGACCACGCTCAGCACCAAGAAGCCCATCGTCTCGGTCTCGATCCTCTACCGGGATCGTCCTATCCGGGCGCAAGTCATCCAGCCCCCGGCCGTCGAAGGCGGGTTCTCAATCTCGTTGCGGTTCTTCTCCTCCCTGCCACTGGAGGCAATCCGGCTCGGCTTCCTCTATGGCAAGGAACGCAGTCTCGAAGGTCTCCGCCGCGAACGGAATGCCGCGTTGCGCGATGTGGTGGCCTCCGGCGACATCGATGCCGCGCTGCGGTTCTGCGTCGAGAACAAGCTCAACATGATCGTCTCGGGGGGCACCTCGACCGGCAAGACGGTGGCGGCGCGCAAGATCCTCTCGCTGATCCCACCTGAGGAGCGGATCATCACCATCGAGGAGGCGGCTGAGCTGCGTCCCGAGCAGCCGAATGCCGTGACGCTGATCGCCGACCGGGACGCGGACGCCCGCAGCGCTGATGTGCTTCTGGCCTCGACCCTGCGGATGCGACCCGACCGGATCGTGCTCGGCGAGGTCCGCGGCCGCGAAGCGATGACCTTCCTCGAAGCGATCAACACCGGCCATGGCGGCTCGCTCACCACGCTCCATGCCGAGACCCCGCAACTGGCCGTTCGTCGGCTCGCCATCGCGGCCCTCAAGACTGATGTGCCGATGACTTATGCCGACATGGTCGATTACATCGAGGGTTCCATCGACGTGATCATCCAGGCTGGGCGCCACGATGGCGCGCGCGGCATCACCGAGTTCTTCCTGCCGGGGCAGGCGAGACATCCTGATCAGAACACTGCCGGAACCGGGGGCACTAAGCGCTCCGCGGTCGCCGCCGAATGACCCGAAAGGAAACCCCCATGCTCAAGATCACCCTCGCCGTGGCTGCCAGCCTGCTGGCCGCGCCCCTAGCGGCTCAGACCTCGCCTCAGGTCACGAACGATCTGACGGTGACCATCACGCCCCAACAGTACCGGATCTGCAACAACCGGCCCGCACGCCCAACCTGGATGGACGAGGTTCATCCACGTGAGGCCTACAAGGCTTTGACGTTGATGCGGCTCTACGAGTTGCGGTCCTGGGAGGCGATCAAGGCAACTGGCGACTGCGGCTGTGATGTCCGCTTCCCGTCATGGGATGCTGCCGCCGCCGAGTACGAGGAACGGTTCGCGACAAGCACGCAGGCGGAGCATACTCAAGCGCGCTTGGCCATTCGGAATGAGCAAAACCAGATCGCCCGCGACGTCCAGGACCTCTGCGAAGCGCAAGGCAACTGGTAATGAGCATTGTCAGCTGGATGGTCGGAACTGCCGACGGCTTCCTTGCCGACGCGGCCGAGTCCCAGTTCGGGGCAGTGGCGAGCAATACCGGCACGATCGTCCTGCTGATGGTCACGCTCTCGCTGATCGGCGTCTGCATCAACATGGCCTTCCAGTTCCGCAGCATGGATGGGGCCAGCTTCTTCTGGTACCTGATCAAGTTGCTGTTGATAGGGCTATTCGCCTTCAACTGGGCCAACTTCAACGCGGTCGCCAATGCCGTCATCGGCGGGCTCGACTACGTCGCCGGGGCCCTGATTTCCTCGGTTGGCGGCGGCGGGGCAGGGGCCACGTACTTTGCGGCTGAGTTCGATGATCTCATCACGGAGTTCAGTCAGTACCTGAACGCGATCGGCAACAACCTGAACTGGATGACTGGCGCGATCCTCGGCGGCATCGGCTTGGTACTCCTCAGCCTCCTTGGCTTCATGACCGGCATTGTCCTCATCTTCGCCAAGATGATGCTGACCCTGATGCTCGGCCTCGCACCGATCATGATCGCGTTGTCGCTCTTCGATGCGACCAAGGATTTCTTCCACAGATGGGTCTCGACGACGATCAGCTACGCCTTCTACCCCATCGTCATCGCCGCCATGTTCTCGACCGTCGTCGGCATGGCGAATTCGCTTTTGGCCCAGCTCGGCGACCCTAACTCCGCGACCAACATCGGCTCGCTGGTGCCGTTCTTCGTCATGGTCTTTCTGGCCAAGGGCTTCGTCGCAGCAACACCCCTCATCGTGCGGGGGATCTCGGGGAACCTGATGGTGGCAGCAGCACCGGCGATCGTCAGCGGGTCTGCGGGGGTGATGCGGGGGCTCGTGAACACCTCTGGGGTGCAGGGCAGGGCGCGGATCGGTGCACTGACCACGGGTGAGGCGATCGGGCGGGGAGCGGTGCAGGCACCCGCCGCTGTGCGGAGTGCGGCAGCGACGGCAAGCGCGCAGGTGGTACGGATGGCTGAGAGGTCGAAGCGTTTGGGGCGATAACGGCTTACGTTACTACTCCGTGTTCCAGCAAACTCAAACGACTGACAATCTGAGCTCTGGGATTGCGGGGAGAAATCGATCTGCAAGTCGTTGATCGCTAGTCACAAGAAGGTAATCACGTTCGACGGACTGGGCGACAATCCATAGGTCATTCTCATCAACCTGCAGCATTTGCCCAGAGGCCCGATCTTGCCAGTTCTCCAGCCATCGAGGAGTGCGACGGGACAGGTCGAGGTAATGCTCAGCCAGGCGCGCCTTGACGTCGCCATATGCTTCGGCGGTATGGCGACCGACTTCTGCGAGTGGATACGCTGCTGCCTGAGTGAGCGTGTGACGGATATGGGAGACGTCCTGGCCGGCACGCTGGGCTGCTTCCATCCCAAAGCGCAGTTCGGCAAGAACGACGGCTGAGAGATAGACGAGGTCGCTTTGGGCAAAGGCCTGCGCCCGCCCGTGGACCGCCGCAAAGTTGGGTCGGCGCGGGTCAAACAGAACGGACACAAAATTGGTATCGAGAAGGATCTGCTCCATCAGGCAAGGAACCTGGCGAGAGCATCATTCTCTTCATCTGGCGCGGGCTTGAACACATCGAGCACCCAAGCGCCATAGTTGGATGCATGATCTCGGGTCAGCCATTCGTAAAGGGGCACATATCCCTTCAGGTTCACCGGCAGCCAGCCAGAGAAGGTATGCTGCACCGGTCGCTTACGACCTTCGAAATAGGAAAATAGCTGGCGTTCAAGACGTGGCGGCAGATCATAACCGTCAAGCACGAGTGCATCGATCAAGACGAGCAAGCGATCAAGACGCGAATCATACTCATTGCCGACGAGCACGGCATGGCTCTTCTCATTAATAAGAGCTTCATATTCCCGCACGGCCGCACCGAGCGTAATCATATCCAATTTGCGTGGAAGCGGCATACTGCCGAGCATGACGTTAGTGAAATCATGATCGGTCGAATGTTCAGTGACGAAAGCATTAGCGAGCGGCCCGTTTAGGATCGCAGCTAGCGCTCGGATGTCATAGTCACCAGTAGGCCAGAGCCCAGTGAATTGCTGCGACGCCCACAGTCCACTGTCATCCGCCGCCGCCGCGAGCCGCCATGGGCCTCGCGACGAGCGCTGGTTGTTGATCAGAACCTTGGGTTTGTCCCATGCGCGGGTCAGCGGTCCTGGATACAGATTGAGTCCAGGATCGGTGCTGAGCCACACCGAACTCATCAAATGGAACGGGATCAGGCTGTCAGCGGGCCTGTAGAGTCCTCGCTCACGCTTCGGCCCCGGCTCATCATGCACGCCCGTGCGCTGCGACCGCCACTGGAGTCCACGAAAAATCTCCACATGATCGCCCAGTCGCGGAACCTCGGCGAGGTAAGACCAGATCGCGTCTAGTTCTCCGATCCACAAATCGCCCTCCGAGGTTGGACGGATTGCCTCGCGCCGAGATGTAACAACACCGTCCATAAGAAATTGCGCTCTACCAGCGTCCGTCACCGTCTTGGCAATAAGTCGGACCGGTTTGGCAACAGTTGCTACCGGTCGGCGATCAGATGCGATCACAAGCGCGCAAGGATATGTTGCCTTTTCGAAGATGCGATCCGGGAGCGAAACCAATTCGACTCTGGCGTAGGCGGCGGCAAGACGGCTACGAAGCTTTCGATATTTGGCCTGTTGCAGGACACCCCGTGGCAGCACAAACCCCAGTGCCTCTGGACAGGCATCGATCGCAGCATGAAGCGCGACCATCGCCTTTGACGGCGAAACGGCGAAGGCCTCCGGATAGTCCTGCCGCTCCTCCACCGTGAAATCCTCGAACGGTGGATTGCATAAGATGAGCGTCGCACCTTCGAGGAAAGTGCTGAGGGCGCCGACTTTGAAAAGATCGGTTGAGCGGATGTGCCAGCCATTCGCATTGGGATAATCGGCCAGGATCAGCGAGAGCGTCGCCACCTCGCATGCGAATGCGTCGAGTTCCGCCCCCACCAGGCGCTCAACCAGGAATTGATGACGTCGTTCGGCCGGCCAATCCGGCGGCAGCAGGTCGCGCAGTTCGCGAAGCGCAGCGACCAGGAAAATTCCCGCGCCAGCGAAAGGTTCAGCAATCCGCACTGTTTCCGGGTTGCAGCGCGAAAGATCGATCTGACTCAGCACATACTCAGCTAAGGGGCGGGGCGTGCTATGTGTCCCGAAGAGCTTGCGGGTATCGGCCGTGACGAGCGTATTTTCGTAAACGAATGCCAAGCTGTCAGATGAAATATTCCTTAGCGTGATCGACGACCGAAGGCGCGCCCACGCAGCGACTATATCGTCGGCAGATACCGCGGCAACGTCGTTGGCGAGGAGGCCAAGGCTATAATAGCCTTGAATTCCGCTAAGGACGGCACTGGCATCGTCGTGCGCCCAGTCAGCAGCGGCCGGATGCTCTCGATCAATCAAGATTTTGGCAGCGAGCAAGCGGAAGGTCAGGCGGAAAGCATCCTTCTGCCGTTCTTGCCCGGCGTCAGACGGCAGAAGCAGATCGAGCACTTCCGCCATGGTCCGATGGAGCTTGTGCTGGACCTCCTGCTCGATCGCCGGCAACAGCCCCAGATCGATGAAATCAACTTGGATCGGACCACGCGGCAGATCGAGCGACTTGGCGCGGTGGAGTGCCTGCGGAGTCCAGCTATCGCGGTAACGGCCAAACAGGTCGGAAAGCTGATCGACAGGAACTCGCTCAAGCAGGCGTGGCGCCTGGGCGCCAACTGCCCAAACGCCGACATCGCTACTGTCGATCGAAAAGAAGATCGGGGCGCCCAAGGCTCGATTAGCCATTACTGCGGCAGCACTGTCAGGCTCGCCTTCGACGACTCCGAAGGCGGCGGACCGGAAGGATTCCGGCGTCTGGGTAAAAGCGGCCAGCGCAACGGTGCGCGTATGCGCAGCGGAATCGAGGACGTCCGCGAAGCTATAGGCGCGGTGCAGCGCGTCGGCACTATAGCCCAAGCCCAAGAGCTCCCGCTCGATCGAGACAAGCACGCTCATCGGATCCGCACCGCGCGAAACAGTGGAAGCTGCCCGCTCTGATCTTGGGGTGCGAACTCCACTTCGAGCACGTCCAGATGTGGGTCAAGATGCAGAAACAAGGTATCGGGCTCATTTACCCCGACACGGACTATGCCTTCAGAAAGGAGCTCGCCATGTTCCATGGCACGCAGTGCCAACACGCAGCCGCGCAAAGCTGGAAAGGGCACACCCGAAAGAAGGTCGTGCAGCGCGTGCAGCAGATCCTTGTGCGCCTGCAACTCAATTCTGAACCGCTCGCGCAGAACCACGGCAATGCGCAGCAGTAAGACTGTTTGCCAGCTATAGAGCGCGGGCCGACCCGGACCGCCGGCCTCGATATCGGGTGGAACGAGGTCGCGCCGATGAGACCACTCCCGTAATTGATTGGCGGTCAGTCCTGTCAATGTCTGTACCCGCCCCGCAGGGATCATGATCTCCAAGCTCCTGAATGGGTATGATGCCCTCTTGCTGCGACAAAGCGGGTATCATACCCGCTTTGCGAACACTAAACGGTTATCATACCCGTTTCAAGTTCCTTCTCCTGTCAATGCGAGGGACCGAGGTCAGATCAAACAGTGATGTGCAGCTGGGAACGTTCACGCATGTTCCGCGATGATGTCCCTTGTCCTTTGAACAACCGCCGCCAGTTCGGACCTATCCGCCTTCTCGAGCCCCAGTTCCGCCGGGTCGAACGACAACTGTCTTGACCCACCACCGCCCGCCGCGGCGCGGGCCGCTCGGCCTCGTGCGCGACCTGACAGTACGGGCTTTGAAACCTGCATATCCGTTGCCGGTATGACGGACGCTGCTGTCGCTGTGCTAGACCCCTGAGCCCCTGTCGCTGCCCGAACCTCCTGCAACTCTTGCTTCAGCTTTTCCACGGTCTCCCGCGTCTCGGTCATCTGCCGATCCCGCCGCAGCCCGTCCTCATCCGGATAAGGGAAACTCCCCGCCTGACCGGCATGCAGCGCCTTCAGCGCCGGATCCTCGAAATACTTGATCCGCCGCGCCCGGATCGGCATATGCGCGTCGATCACGAGGATCACCTCGTCGAGGTCCATGCGCCGGGCCTGGTCTTCTGTAAGGAGCGGCGTGTCCTCTGTCCGCTCAGAGACGCTGCGCCCCTCGAAGGGGTTGCGTCCGACCGCGCGGGATCGGGTTACGACGCGCTTTGTCGTCTTCCCCACGGCCTGGCTCAGCTCCTCGATGGTCTTCTGCTCGGATGGGGTGAGGTAGAGCTTCACGCCCGCGCCGCCCTGCAGCGACCGACGGGTGTTCTCGCCATAGATCTCGTCCAGCGCCGGTATGGTCTGGGTGACAATGGCCAGGTTTCCGCCGAAGGAGCGCAGCGTCTTGATGCTCTCGGCGACGATCGGCATCTTCCCGAGCCGGTCGAATTCGTCGAGCATGATCATTACGGGCCAAGGCTCGTAATCGCCTGGCTCATGCGCCTGCAGAGAGGCGATCAGGTCCGAGAAGAAGAGCCTGATCAGCGGGGCCAGCGGGCGGATCATCTCGGACTCGACCACAAGATAGATCGCGTGTGGCCGACGCCGGATGTCCCGGAAGGAGAAATCCGAGGTCGCGGTGGCCGCGTCGATCGCACGGTTGTCCCAGGTGTCGAGACCCGAGGTCATCAGGAGCGATAGGTACGAGGTCAGGGTGTCGTTGTTGGTCGAGGCCATGCGCTCGAAGATCAGCTTGGCCGAGGTGTTCTTCACCTCCAGCGCGCGCTTGAGGTATTCCTTCTGCTTGTCGCCACCCGAGGCGGTGATACGGTAAATCTCGCCAATGGTCGGCACGCCGCGCTCGAAGGCCAGAAGACCAGCCGCCACGAAGAGGTCGATGCCGCCTGCCAGAAGCCCACTCAGTTTTTCATTGTCGGTCTGCAGGAAGAGCTTGGCGGTGAGCTTCAGCTCCATCTGTTGCCGATCGGGATTGGTCATCGCCGCGATGCGCGCCAGCGGGTTGTAGCGATGGGTGGGCCGGTCCCAGTCGGTCGGCGCGAACCGAAAGACCTTGTCGCCCATGCTGGCGCGGAAGCGTGATGTCTCGCGAAAGTTCTCGCCCTTCACATCCAGCACCACGGCCGAGCCCTTGTAGGTGAGCAGGTTCGGGATCACGAAACCCACGCCCTTGCCCCGGCCCGTGGGCGCCACGATTAGCGCATGCGGGAAGGTCTTCGAAACGAGGAAGGGGCGCTTCGATTTCGGGGGGCCGAGCTTGCCGAGAAGGAAGCCGCCACCCGGCTTGGCGAAGAAGCCGTTGCGCTTCATTTCGGCCCTGGTCTGCCAATGCGTCGTGCCGAAGCGCGTCAGGGCATCGCCGAGAAGCGTGACACTCAACATGAGCGCGGCAACGCCGAAGCCTGCGAGGATCAGGTTCACCCAGAGGAAATCTCGCGGGGAGCTGACACCAAGTGCGCGGTACTCGCGCGCAAGCAGGGTGACGTCGAAGGCTTGCGTCGACAGGCCATAACGGATGGTCAAGTAACCGGTGGCCACGACATAGCCGATGGCGAGGCCAACCAGCGTCAGGCTCAGGATCCCGCCCGCGATCTTCCCCTTATCCATGGGTGATCCCCTTCTCGCCATGCGCTGCTGCGTGACGTGCGCGCTGCGCCTCGATCTGTTCCTCGGCCAGGGCATCCAGCACCTGCTCCATGGCGGGGCCGTGGGCGGTCACCTCGCTGCTTTCCAGATAGGCTTTGGCGAGTTCCAGCTGCCGCAACGGGTGCTCGGTGAACTTCTCCAGCACATCCGCGTGTCCTGCGCGAAGAGCGGTCACCGCATCCGGCGTGAGGTTGCGGTCGATCTGGGCGGCGAGGCGCTGCCCATCGGTGTCGGTGAGCGGCTTCACATTCTCGGCTTCGGCCCGCTGCAAGTAGGTCAGCACATCCGGGGCAGTCTCGGTCATGAAGCGCCGTTCGGCATAATCCTGCCGGGCCTTATCCTCGATGTCGAAGCTCCGCTCGCTGATATAGGCGCGCGACGCCCCCATGGCGCGCAAGCGATTGATTTCCTCCTGCACGGCCGCCCCGAACTCCTCATCCGGCATCTCGGCACGGTAGCGCGCGAGGGTGCGGTCGTCTTCTGTGATCGTGCCGAGATGCTGCATGGGATCGCGCAGCGCGAGATCCATGTCGCCGGCATGAAGGGTGCGGTCCTTTTCCTCGACAGCGAGCTCCTGTGGCTTGCGGCTATCGGTGATCTTGTCCCAGGCCATCGAGGCTAGTTCGGCATGATCGGACGACCGCTGCGCGAAGGCGTTGAAGGCGGCGCGCGCTTCTTCGACCTCGACGGCACCGGCTCGGCGCACGGACGGATCGTCCGAGAAGGGATGGTCGAAATCCGTCCGACGGAATTGGGCGACGAGCTCCTGGAAATCCCTGCGCTCGGACGGGGCAAAGATGTCGGGTTCGCCTGTCGCGCGCTCGCGCTCCGGCAGCGTCACACCTTCGGCCAGGGCAACTCGGTCATCTTTGGTGTCATCCACCTCATCGACAGCCCGAAGGATACGCGCATCGGTCAGGGTGTCGCCCAGACGGACATGAACTGCTTCCAGCCGGTCCAGTGCTTCCTCGCGGTCACCGCCCTTCTCCAGATCGAGATCGCCCGCCTTGGCGATGGCGCGCAGATCCTGCGCAAGCCATTGCCGTTCGAGCGCGGCATTGCCGGCCCCTTCGCGCATGCGGGCGGCTACAGCTTCGGGATCAATGCCCGTACCTTGCAGCGCCTCGCTGAGGCGCGCTTTCACCGCGTCGTCGTCGAGACGCCCCATCTGGCTCTCGCGCATGTTGGCCCGCGCATAGACCCCATCCCGGGATGGTGCGTCGAGAAGTGCAGCCGAACGATCCCCGAGCGGGTTCAGATGCGCGACGGAGGCCAGCACATCGGTGAGCTTGCGCTCGATCTCCGGCCTCTCGGCCGCCGGCGCCCGGTCGATCGCCGCTTCGATCTGACGGATGTTCTGAGAAAACTCGCTGATCAGCGTGTCGAACGCTGTTTCGTCTTGGGACATGTAGATGGCTCCGTCAGATTGAATCTGACCGCCACTGGCAAGGATGCTGCTGGCCCGCTCGAGTGCCTCGGCCACGTCATCGAAGTTCGACCGGGACGCCTCGACCGCCAGCCCCCGATAGGACAGCGCATTGCGCGCCACCGTCTCCAGGGCAGCGGCGAGATCAGCGCCTGTGCGCTGGCGCTCGACAGGCGGTCGGCCTTCGTCACGGGCCTTGTAGACCTCGTCTATCTCAGCACGGTAGGTCGTGACCCCCCGGTCAAGACGCCGTGTGGCCTCGAGCCGGATCCCGTGGATCTGCGCCGCCTCGACCATCGCCACCCGAAAGGCGTCGTAGTTGAAGTGGTGATCCTTCCCGAGAAAGAACATTTCGCCATCCTTACTGCGGCGGTTCAGAACGATATGCGCATGTGGATGCGCGCGATCTTGGTGTATTGCAGCAATATAGTCGAATTGCGACCCCTCACCTTGAAAGAACTTCTCACAGACGGATTCCGTGATCGCGCGCACCTCTTCGCCGCTGGTGCCGACGGGAAAGGCCATCAGAAGATGCGAGGTGTGGCCGAGTTTCGGACTGTGCCGCTCGCCCCACTGGTTCTCGAAGCGGCGCACAACCCGGTCGATCTCGGCCTCGGTCAGGGTCTTCTTGCCATCATGGGTGCCGCGGCTGTCGAGGATGTGGCTCGACTTGGTAGTGAGGTAGGTCAGCTGGGCCTTCAGCTGCGCGCCCGTGTGGCAGCCGCCTTTCGAGATCGGCTTGAAGATGGCCGGCGAATAGCCCCGCGCAGCCCGGACCATCTGCGCCTTCTTCGACAGCCCCTGCCAACTGCCTGAGACGCGGCTCCAGTCGCGGTCGAAGAGGGCGGGCCCGACACCGCGCGCCTCACTCCGTGCCATGCTCCGCTCCCGGTCGAGCCAGGCCAGCGAGGGCTTTGGTGACTTCGAGGTCCAGCTCGCGGCGGCGCGCGCGGAACATCTCATGGATCTGGTCAGCCATGTCGAAGACGAATACCGCAAGGTCACGGATCTCAGCATGGCTGGCGGGGGTATAGGGCAGGCGCTCGCCCTTGAGCTTTGCCTCGTTCAGGCGGCGCGCGACCTGGTTCACGTTGTTGCCGACCCGGTTCAGCGCCGCGCTCAGCACTTTCAGTTCATCTGTCATGCCGTCGTCCGGTCGCAGGAGATCGTTGGCCGCGAGCATCAGGCAGCGCATGGCATCTGATCGATGCGCGATCCCGCGCCGCGCGAGGGCAGCATCTAAGCCGCGAAGGTCGCGCTCGGTGACCCGCATGGTGAGCACGCGGGTGCGGCTGTCATTGGCCGAGACGGTGGAACGACCCCGGCTCAGCACGTTGTAGACGGTCTTGGGGGTGACCTTCAGCGCTGCACTGATCGCACTGACTGAGACGCCTTTCTCCCGCTCCCGGACGATCTGACGGCGCTCCTGATCGGTCAGTCTGCGACTGCTGCCCATGTGAAGTATACGTTCCTATTTCTTGCCAACTTCGTACAAGCCCGCCTTCTCCCAGCACAAGCGGAGAAGGCACCAAGGGCTTGTACTCAATGTAGAAAATCGGCCTCAGGGGCCGATTTGACGTCCTTTGGCAAATGCAGCGCGCACGGCGCTCAATGCAACGCGTCCCGCGCTCCTGGCACCGCGCATCGCGTCCTTTGGACTGCGTTTTGCGCGCACCGCATCACGTCCTCTGGCGAGTGTCAGATGGCCCGTGCTGCCCGCATCGCGCGTGGTGCCCGATGGTCCACGTCCCGTGCGGTATGCGTCGCGCCTCCTGCGTCGCGCACTATGGCCGATGTCGCATGTCGCGCGTCATCTGGGGAATGCATCGCGCGGACGGGAGAACGTCAGGCGTCGCGAGCGTGGTGCTTTTCGCTCCCTGCGCGATGCACCATGGACCCCGCATTCCGCCTGAGGCAGCCCGCATCCCGTCTTCTGCTTGACGCCGTCGCACGCGGGGGTTAGCGACGATGAAACATCTTTGCTGCGTTTCACCATTTTTGTGAGAGGTCCGCCCCCATGCCGAACGACAATCTCGTGGTGATCGCCGCGATGGCCCGGAAAGGGGGGAGTGGCAAGACCACGCTCTCGCGCGCCTTGATCAGTGCTGCCGTTGCCGCCGGGCGTCGCGTCCTTCTGATCGATACTGACAGCACAGGCGTGCTCGGCACCTGGCACAAGCGGGCTGAAGCCGCGGGGCTGGGATCACCGCTCCTGCGATCTGCGACCGTCGAAAGCGTAGGGGCCGTGGATCGTCGGATCGAGCAGGTCTATGCGGCGGACTCGGCGGATTTCATCTTCATCGATACCGCAGGCGTCGGGGCCGAATGGTCGGACGGGATCGCCGTTCTGGCCGATCACATTGTGACACCGGTCATGCTCTCGGCCTCGGATCTCGATGTCGGCGCACAGACCGCCGACTGGTTCGAAAAGCTCCGCGCCCGCGTCGATGACCCCGACAGCCTGCCCCGCCACCACGTGGTCCTGAACATGGTCGACCCCAAGACGACGCGCGCCGATGCCGCTCTCATCGAGGCGGCGATCGCACGGTTCCCGGTGGTCGAGACCGTGATGATGCGCCGGAATGTCTATAAGGAAATGGACGAGAAGGGCCTCCTGCACGCTGTGGCGTTGCAAAAGCAGGCTGATCCGAACCCCCTCATGCGCCCGCATGTGCGCCATGTGGTCGAGGCCCTCGAAGAGGCGACCGACATCCTCAACAACATCCTGGCCGCGTGAGGACGGGGCGGTGAGGAAGAAGATCCCAACAATCACGCGGCCCGACCCGGCTTATGCTGCATCCCTGCGGCCAAAGGTGGGAGAAGACCCGGGAAGGGAAGAAGTTCTGCGAGCTGAGATGATGCCAGAAGCTGCAAACGTCGAGCCTGTGGTCTTGGACAGTCACGCTGTTTCGCCGCCAAGTACGCAGCTTGCGCCCGCACCTCAGCCCGAACCGGAGACGGCCGGGCGTCCAGCAGCCGGGGCCATGGTATCTTCCACCCGCCCGCGCCGCAGTCCGACGACGCGCAAGATCGACATCCGGGTGAACGCGCTGGAACGGCAGGAGGAAGCCCTGATCGACTGCGGCGTCGATCCGGCCCATGTCATCCGCGCCGCCCTACGCCGTGCAGTGAAGAACTGGGAGCTCGGGCCCAACTTCATCCCTCCCGCCGAGGAGCAGCGCACGCGGATCACCGAATGGCGCGCACGCACCTCGCTGGCAGTCGATGCGGGCGCAGTGACCGCCCTCCTGCGCGCCCACGACCCGCTGGACGTGCTGAGCAAGTGGACCCTGATCCGCGGGCAGTTGGAGCCCCGTGTCTGGGCCGAAATCGACGCCATCCTAGACGAGATCGCCGAGAATGCTGCGGTGCCGCAAGGAGATGCCGAAGCTTAACCCATTGTTTAGGCGTGTTTCCGCCAAACGTCCGATCACAATTTCCTCGAATGCACCCGTTCATCTTGCAGTTGCAGAAACCAGTCATTAACAACCCTGCCACGGATAGAGTGGCCTCCTTGTTCCCGGTGCAGAGGTCCAGGTAGAGGAGCAGATTATGTCCAACACAGCCCGCCTGACAGGCGAACCCATCATGCGCATCCTCTGCAAGAAGACCGACGCCCTCGTGGGCTATCTATACCAGTGGAACAACGGCGATCTCCAACCGGCATGGATCAACGAGGCCATGGCCGAGGTCCGCTACGAGCCCATGGTACAGGCCGCTTGAAGCGGGGAGACGCCCACCTGGTTAAACGCCAGCGCTCGGGATGATGCATAGAATTCACTTTCATGCATCATCAATTGCCAGTATTGTGAGTTATAGAAATGGATACTATAGCTCATGCGCTGGAACTGGAAGCAACCCGACTGGCCGAATTTCCGCTATGACAGCGCTGCCATAGAACCTCTCGAGCGGCGGTTCTTGCTATCATCTGGCGAGGTTCTCGGCGCCGTCCGCCATGTGACCGGCGATGAACGCGACCGGTTACGCATCGAACTTCTGAGCGAAGAGGCGATGCGGACGAGCGCCATCGAAGGCGAGGTGCTGGACAGGGCCAGCGTTCAATCTTCCCTGCGTCGGCAGTTTGGATTGACCGCCGACGGCGCGCCATCCAAACCGCGCGAGCAGGGCGTCGCCGAGATGATGGTCGACGTCTATTCGACTTACGCGGCACCTTTGACCCACGAAACCCTTTGTCGCTGGCACGGGATGCTGCTGTCGCACGACCGCGGGCTCGAGACCATCGGCGCCTACCGGCAGCATAGCGACGCGATGCAGATCGTCTCTGGCCGCATCGACCGGCCGACGGTGCATTTCGAAGCCCCCCCCTCGGCGCAGGTCCAAGACGAGATGGACGTGTTCGTCGACTGGTTCAACCGAACGGCGCCAGACGGCACAACGCCCCTGTCAGCACTGGCTCGCGCTGCGCTTGGGCATCTTTGGTTCGAAAGCATCCATCCCTTCGAGGATGGCAATGGTCGCCTCGGCCGCGCCCTCGCCGAAAAGTCCCTTGCTCAGAGCATCGGCCAGCCGAGCCTGATCGCGCTGGCCTACACGATCGAGCAGGAACGGAAGGCCTATTACGACCAGCTCGAGACCCACCAGAAAACGCTGGACGTCACTGGCTGGCTGATCTGGTTCGCCGAGATCGTTCTGAAGGCGCAGCAGGTGACGCTGACGCGGGTCGCCTCCTTCATAGCCAAGGCAAAGTTCTACGACCAATTCCGTGATCGCCTGAACGAACGACAGGCCAAGGTTATCGAGCGCATGTTCCGCGAGGGGCCGGACGGGTTCAAAGGTGGCCTCAGCGCAGAAAACTACATCTCCATGACCAGCACATCGCGCGCGACCACAACTCGGGATCTGCAGGACCTGGTGGAGATGGGCGCGCTCGACCGCACCGGTGAGCGGCGGCATACACGGTACTGGCTGCACCTAAGGTGGGCCGACACGGCAGAACAACGCGCCGGGGAGAGGTTCGGCGAATGAACACCCAGCGAACTGACCTTTCGATCGACAACCTGCAGAAGGCGTTCAGCACCGCATTCACCTGGGTCGTCGAGCGCGACCGCGAGTCGGGAATCGACGATTTCGCACGGGCTTGGGTCGACATGCTTGCATCCGCCCTACAAGACGTTCGCCTGACGGCAACACCTGCCATTGACGCTGACAGTCCTCCGCTGAAGTTCGTGCAGACTCATCGGATCGCGACAGACGTATTCGTTGCCGCCCGGAGCGGTATGCGAGGCGGTTCGACGATCGACGTCCTCCTACAGGTCTGGTTCGACACCGAAGAGATGTTCTGCGGCTACGGCGTTCCCTTGATCTTCCGGACGATCCCGAACTCCGGTCGCATGCCGGACCTGATGTGGTCCGAGCTGCAGGATGTTTGCCGGAAGGTCACGCTGGCAACGCCTTGTGCCAGAGTGGTGCTCGTTGCGAAGGATCGGGACTTCGACTGGTACGGTAGCGGGTACTGGGACAAGAACCCCATAATCGCGTCTGATGCACATAGCATCGCAGGGCAGCGGCTGCCCCCTGCTCCGGTTCGCGGCCGTCGCCTCGACCCATTCTGCCAAGACCTCGCATCAGGTTGGACTGGCGATCCGGCCCTATCAGGAATGGAAAGCTCACCGATCCTTGACGAAGTGATGACGAATTTCCAGATCAGCCACGTCCTGCGGATCCGCGTCATCAGGGAAAACCCCGAGGAAGTATGGCGACCGGTGCCCTTACCATTATGACAGTCAATGTGGGTGGCATCGCGAAAACGACTGGTGTTGATCTGAAGCTGCTTCCAAAGGGCGACGGAGCAAATCGAAATCGCTGATCGCTAAAATGCGGCAAGCTCTGATTGCGTGGTCTGCCCCAAAGAACAGCTGCTTTCAGCCGTTAAGACTCACCGTTCTGTCCTTGTAGGAACGCCAAAGGCCAAGACGTTTGATGCGATACTCCACCAACTCGACCGACGCCCCAAAACGGTTTGCGATCAGAGTTGCACTTTCACCTGCTTCAACTGCCGTTCGAACGGCAGCTTCTGGAAGGAGTGTTGCCGCAGCGAGATAGAAGGCATCATGTTCTTCGGAACTATCGTAGGTTCGGCCATATGCGTCGGCGATCTTGGCGATGCGGGTCAGGCGATGCCCGAGCAGAATGTGCCAGCACTCTTCAAGGTACGTCACACGCTGGCGCTCCATCGTGTGTTTATCGTTGCGAAGAATGGCCCACGTGTCCTCTGACAGATCCAACGGGACACTCATCGCTGACCACTCTTGGGCACCTTCGCCTAGGAGAAACTCGGCGCATTCCTTGCTGAGCCGTTCAACGTCAGAGACCCGGAAGACATCGACACCGGCGATGCTGATATCGAGCGCCTCAATTCTCTCGCTTGGCTGAACTCCCAAGTCCTTTCGCAACTGCTGGGCCATCTCTTCCATTTCAGCTTTCGAAAGAGCAATCGACGGCGCCAGCTCCGCGTCAGACGGCGGGCTGGTTAGCAATTCCGAAGCGGTTGGCCGGTGGCTGGCTTTGATGCTGCTCGCGGCGGTAAGCAGACAATGGATTGTCTTCGCCCGAACGTTCTTGCCAGCGCGAAAATGCACAAGGGCGACATTCTCAAAGGTCAGACCGGCCTCGCGGGCATCGTCACCCAACCACTCGATGATTCGAATCGATGAATTATTGTCTGGCTCCCCCTCGCCGCGCTCGATCCGCGCGAGAGATGAAAAACTTACGCCGATCCGCTCAGCGAGCGCTCGAATGCTAAGCCCTTCTGTTTCCCGTTTTTTCTTCAGTGCGGCGATCAGCGCTGCTTTGTCAGTCTTCATATCTTCATCTGTGCGTTTCGCACACCTTGACACGGCGCACGATCCTCCCCTATCGTGCTTCTAACACAGGCTCGCACAGATGAGAAGTCGGCCTGAAGATCCGGTCCACGTTCCCAGAGGAGTCCACATGTCGAAGAGAATCCACGTCGTCCCCCACAATGAAGGCTGGGCCACCAGGCGCGAGGGTGCAACGCGTGTCAGTTCTGTCCACCCGACGCAGACCGCTGCAACGCAGCAGGCTCGCACCACCGCCATCCGCGAACGCGGTGAGGTGATCATACATCGCCCCAACGGGCAAATCCGGGATGCCAATTCCTACGGGAATGATCCGTATCCCCCCAAAGGTTAGGAGTAAAAAATGAATATCATGAAAGACACGAAGGCTGTCACCATCATCGTTGAAGGCATTCCTCATGAGTGGCCGAAGAACAGCGAAATTACCTACAGCCAGCTTGTCGCGCTGGAGTTCCCCGATTTCGCACAGCATCCCGAAGCGACCTACTCGATCAAGTACACCAAGGGGCAAAGAAACAAGCCGGAGGGCGTTCTGGTCGCCGGCGGCTCTGTGAAAGTCAAGGAAGGGATGATTTTCAATGTGTCGGCAACTGGCCAGTCATAACGACGACATTGGACGCCTTGTTGAGGCGGGGTTCGCGGTCAGTGAGGACAGCAACTATCTCGTGGTCCGCGACATCCCTTACCTAAACGCAAGTCTCGAGTTGGCGACCGGTGCGTTCGTTGCGACACTCGTCGCCATCGACGAACACAGGGTTCAGCAGGATGATCACCAGGTCTGGTTCGCTGGCGGAGTTCCTCACGGACTTGATGGCAAACCGATCCCCAATCTTGGGGGCGGCCCCTGCTCTCTCCATCTCAGCCCGGCAGCTTCGGATGTCGTTGTGGAGCGCCGATTTTCCAACAAGCCATTGGTGGCCCAACGGTTTGCCGACTTCTTTGAAAAGATCGAGAGTTACACCAATATCATCGCGGGACCTGCCATGGAGCGGTACGGCGCATCGCCCTTTACTTTTCGAATAGCAGACGACGTTGCCACGGATCCGATTTTCAAGTTTCGCGACACTTTGACAAGTCGAGCGGAAATTACCGACCTGTCCAATTGCTTCCACGGAGAAGTTATTGCTGTGATCGGTCTAGGCGGAACAGGCAGCTACGTTTTGGACTTCATGGTTAAGACCCCCGTTGCTGAGGTTCGTGCATTCGATGCTGATCGATTTCACGTTCACAACGCCTTTCGATCACCAGGACATGTCGACCCATCGGAGTTTGACAAGTCGAAGGCCGAAGTCTACGTCGCCCGATACAGCAACTTTCGCCACGGGCTCTCAGCCGAAGCGACCTACATTGACGCTTCATCGGAAGACGAACTACGAGGTGTCACATTCGCCTTCGTTTGCGTCGACAAGGGCGCGGCTCGTGCGGAGATATTCCGTGCACTAATGGAACGGAAGATTCCGTTCATTGACGTCGGAATGGGGCTGAAGCGGAAGGATCAAGGTTTGGGCGGCATGGTCCGTGTCACCTATTTTCCATCCGAACACAGCGAAGAAGTGATGCGCAAGTCTCATGCGCCGCTGCAAGATGATCCGGAAGACCTGTACCGTGCGAAAGTTCAGATTGGCGAGCTGAATGCATTGAATGCTGCGCTTGCCGTAACGCGCTACAAGCAACTGCGCGGCTTCTATAAGGACGTGTCCGACTGGGAAAATCTTCTGTGCGACACGACCGACTTGAAGTGTGTTGGGGTATCGACCCGTGAAGACTGAACACTTTGCGCTGCAATCCGTGCATTACATGCCCAAATTGCTGGAAGCAGGCATTCTCTACGTGTCGGAGGATTTCCATACCGCCGCCCATATTTGCGCCTGTGGATGCGGTCAGAAGGTTCGAACTCCCCTTGGCCCAACTGAGTGGACCGTCAGGAACGATACGCGGGGGCCGACCCTTCGCCCTTCTGTTGGAAACTGGCAATTGCCCTGTAAGTCCCATTATCTGATTACGAATGGGAACGTTCAATGGTCAAATCAATGGACCGAGCAGCAAATTTGTGCTGGACGACAGAAGGAACATGCTCGGCGTACTGAATACTATGAGGCACGAAAGCCGCAGGTGTCTTGGTGGCGTCAGTTGCTGGATCTGGTTCGCCAAAAACTCGGTCTGTGAAGGCCGTAGCTAATCCAAATCCTAGAGCAAGCTGAGACTGATCTAGCCGCTCTCTCGCACCATCGAGCGCAAAGTTCGGGCTAGAATATCTGCTACAATCGAATATCCGCATCCGGGTTCGCTGCGGTCAAGGCATTCATCCAAGCCATGCAAAGTTCGCGCGTGCGATATTGTCCATTAAAGGCCTCGGTCTCTTCACGCTCAACGATTGGGAAGGTCGAGAAGATGTAGCGGATGTCGTCACGATCAGTGATCCCATAAAGATGGAAGAAGACGGCATCCAGTTTCGCCCTCAACATCTGGCGGCGGGTATCATCCCAGACGAAGGGTGAAAGTACGTCGCCGCTTTTGTCGACATAGCCCAAGTCCTTTGCGAAAGGTGCCATATCGCGAGCTGTATAAGTCAACTCTAGCACGGCATCGCGAATGATGTCGGCAGCAGTTCGGTTTCCAAACCTTGTGTTCCGAAAAACCTCTGGTGGCGCGATAGGCAACTGCTCAAGCACATACCAACTTGCGTGGTTGCTCAGGATTTTGGTGCGCGCGACGAAATCGACCACGGTGCTGTTCAGGGTCGCCGCGAGAATGGCCTGTGCCGTGGCGCGCCCCGAGGCGTCAGGAATCTCAAGCCGCAGGACGGGTAAGGTGTGCCCCGCGCCGACCGGCGGAATCAAACAGGCAATCAGCGATCGGCTGTTTGTTGTGGACGTGACATCCTTGATCGCCACCTCAATGTTCAGATCGCCTTTGTCCAGCACAAAGTAGCGCGAGGCCGCAACATGGTCGGGATCGTGACGCTGTTCGTCAGACGTGACTGCAGCTTGCCCGCTGCGATAGAGGTTCTCGGCCACCGTGGTGATGCCTGATGCACGATGATCGAACGCCTGGACCATCTTCCCCTCGAAAAGCGGCACCCAGACCCCGGCAGCGCTGCGCCATCTGCCTCCGCCTTCGGGCCAGGCCCCTTCATTTTCCTGAAGCTCCTCGACCGTCCGGAACTGGTTGGAGTCGTTGGCCATGTCGTACATACGAACGTACTTCACCGGCCAGGTCTTCACCTCATTGCCGTCTGAGCGGTTCACAAGCACGGGCAGACGCTCATAGAGCGCTGTTGCAATCTGGCGGTCGCGGCTGGCCTTGTAGACTGGTGCCGTCATGCTGTTGGGGTTCACGAGCCGGAAGTGATCCAGACCCATCGTGAAGACCTTGGCCGGATCGTTCAGTTCGTCCAGGTCCCTTACGAAGGTCGCGAAACGACATTCCGGAAACTGCCGCTCGCCGCCCGAAAACACCAGAACGCTGAACTTGAAGCGATAGTAGACATCCGGGAAGAACAGTGGGCCGCTCGCGCGCTTGTTGAAAAAGTCGAAGTAACAAGACGCTGCCTGCCCCTCGATCAAGCGCGAGAAGAAGACTTGAGAGGTCTGCTCGGTCGCGATGCCGGACGGAATCAAGAGCCCCACAACACCACCTGATGAGACAATCCGGGCAGCGCGCTCGACAAAAAGCGAGTTCAGGTTGGTGTCACCGCCCGACAGCAAGGGATAGTCGCTACCTTTGCGAGCCATCTGACTGGCGGCCTCTGCCCTCGCGTTGGCCTTGGCGAAATCTGCAGCTAGTGGATCGCCCGCCGCCTCGAGCGCCTTGATCATCCGGGCCCGGTCGGCGGCGCGTTGCACCATCGCGATTTCGGGCCGCCGTGCAGCAAACCATTCCACCTGCTGAAGTTTCATACGGTCCCAAGGCGGGTTGCCGATGACCGCATCGAAGCCACCGGTCAAACCTTCGGCGTCCCAGTTCGACCAGATGCCAGGGAACGCAACCTGCCAATTCAGGAAGTTCTCTTCAGCTACAAGCTCCTGTGCTTGCGAAAAGATGCCAGCAAACAGATCGAACTTCTCGGCAGCGCTCATCTGCTTTTTCGTGCCGGCTCCAAGTTCCTTGGGCCGCTTCAGGCTTCGCTTGCCCATAACAATTTCAATCGGGTCCCCGAACTCGCCGTCGAAGAAGGCCGACAACGCCATACTTACGGGTTTGCCTTTGAGGTTCAGCCAGTCGAGCGCGTGGATGAAGGACAACAACGCGTCCAGCGGCGCTGTCATGTCTTTCACCTCGGCGAAGACGTCTGCAGAGCGATGCGCCTCCGCGATCTCGGCATCAGTCAGTCCTTCGACGATCTGCATCTTGGATGCAGCACGCAATGCACGCTGAATTGGATCATGCAGCAAGAGCGGGCTACCCCATTTTCCTGCCTTGTCGATCCCTGCCCGAACCCACGAACCGAAGAGACTGTCTCCGCAGCGCAGATGGTGATCGAGGAACGACAATGGGGCGCCGACAGTAAATGTGTGCAACCACAACGCCACCTTGGCGAGTTCGACTGCCATGAAGTTCTTATCGACGCCGTAGATGCAGCGTTTGAGAACCATGCGGCGAATAACGTGTCGATCATCGAGCTGCTGCTCGTCGATCGTCCACTTACGCGCCTCGGCGTTGGCCAAGATCGTGTTGCGGATCGTGTCGATCCGCTCGCCCAAAGGCGAGGCGTAGTCGCCCCAGTCCTCGGGCACCTCTGCCTCAGCTTCGGCCATCGCGGCAATGACCTGGTCCGCCATGAAGTCAACGAGGCTTACGAGAAAATGCCCGGATCCCATCGCCGGATCGACCACCTTCAGGTCTAGAAGCGAAGTCGCCGGATCAATAACCTTGAGAGAGCCGATCTTTCGATGTGGCGGCAAGTCAGAAGTCGCAAGCTCTGCTATGCGGGCACGAAAAGCCTCTTTGCGGGATGAAATTAGAGGCTCAAGTGTTTCAGTGAGAATAAGCTGCACGAGGTCATCAGGCGTGTAATAGCTACCAGATCCTTTTCGCGCGAAGATGTTTGGACGGACAATCAGCTTGCCTCCATCCCGCACAATATCGAATTCCAGAAGGCGTTCGTAGATGGAGCCAAGCTGCTGAACAGAGAGGTTACGATAATTGATGTACTTTCGGCCGTCTTTGGTCCGCTCGAAGGAGAGCGCATCAATCACTCGGGCCATCACATCATCCGGAAGCCGTACCCGCGTCAGTATTGGCGTCCGATCTTGATCGAAAAGACCACCATTATATGGTGGTAACCCAATTGAAGCATCGCCCTTGTCGATAGCCAGAAACAGGTCCGACATAGCCGACCAGTAGCGTGCGGCTGCGTCCGAAAAGACATCCCCACGATCCTTCCTATCACGGACATCGAGCCGCACTCGATTTCTAAGACCATAATCGTCGTATCTATGGTCCTTCACCGGCAGAAGGTCGCGATCCTCCGCATAGAGAATGAATAGAAGCCGGTAGAGAAGGATTAAAGCTCCTTGCCTGACATCTTGTAGAGCGGCATCGGGAGCTGCTTTCGCAATCGCTTGCGCAAGATCGGGAAACACTTCCTCAAAGACCTTTTTCGAAAGGTCTTCAGACACTCGCTCTTCGTAAAATTTACCCTCTGCGATGGCCCGCTCGTGGAAGGTTTTCGACTCGGCGCCAACTGCGGCAAAGGCCTCTCTACCAAACATAAGAATGAAGACACGCAACCAGTGCACGCGGTCATCGTCTGATAGCCTGAATAATCCGTCGTTATGGCCTGGAAGATTCAGAATTTGTGCGAGGTCCAGCTCAAGAAACTGCTCCGACACTGAGCGAGCGCCGGAAAAGTAGAGACGCCACTTTGCGCCGTTTGTAAGGATTCCCCAACGAAGAGACCCGGAGGTGACGTCGTCGATGCGGCGCAGATAACGAAGCATTTGCGTTGAAGGAGCAGTTTCCTCGCCGCGCTTACCTGATCGCCGATCAAGCGGACGCAACCACCTCTTGGATTCTACGATGGCCGAGCCAAATGAATAGCGCTTCCACTCCTGTCCGTGATTATTGGCTTTCTCTTTGGCCGAACCGTCTTGAAACAAGAGTCCATCAGGAACGTCATCACGACCCTTAGCAGACAGATTCTGCTGGCGAAGAGCATCAGTCCAACCGAGAAGAGAAAGGACCGGCCAGATAAGATCATCCTCAGTCTGACTTTCATTTGTGTTTTGGTTGATCGGAAACTTGTCAAACGCGGAGCGGAGTTTCACTTCTAAGCTCGAAGACGCGCTGGACGAGAACTTTTGCCACTCTTGTGTCTGTTGAATGGTTTCCGTCAAGAAATCTGACGAAAAGAGACTCCCCTGTCCTGTAATCTCAATGGTCAACGCTGCGCCTCCGGCTTTTCCCCCTTGGTAGCAGCCGTAACCAAGGAAGGCATCCCAAATCGAACTGACAGCAACGCGAAGCTCCACAGAGGTCAGTCGACGTACCCGCGCCGCTTCTTCGCCCCTGCGAGCTTCATCAAAGCCGTGATGGCCTTGCCCTCATCAGGGTGCGTCTCGACCATCATCTGCCCCCGAAAGCCGATCCGGCCCCATTCGCGCACGAGGCTGGCGCGACCGAAGAGGTCGCGTTGCACACTCAGCCGATAGTAGCGACGCATGTTGCGCGCCGGATCGATCCGGCGCATCTGCACGTCGGTTGGGAAGACATCGAGCTGGATCGGGCTGTGGTACATGTAGTGATCGACTGAGGTTCTCTCGACAATATCAGGTGGAAGCTTGCGCTTCCACCTCGATTTCCCCGCGAGGGGAACGGGGGCTCACGCCCCCTTCTCGAACTTCATGACCGGGATACCCAGCTTCTTGGCCTTGTCGGCGAGGTTTTCCTGGATGCCATTGCCCGGGAAGACGAGGACACCCACCGGCAGCACGTCCAGCATGGCGTCGTTGCGCTTGAAGGGCGCGGCCTTGGCGTGCTTGGTCCAGTCGGGCTTGAAGGCCACCTGCGTCACGCCTCGTGCCTCAGCCCATTTGGCGGCGATGAGTTCTGCGCCCTTGGGGCTTCCCCCGTGCAGAAGGACCATGTCGGGATGCTTGGTCCGGACCTGGTCGAGCTTGCCCCAGATCAAGCGGTGATCGTTGAAGTCGGTCCCGCCGGTGAGGGCGACCTTGGGGCCTGCGGGCAACATTACTTCGGTCTCGGCGCGGCGCTTGGCGGCCAGGAAGTCACGGCTGTCGATCAGCGCTGCGGTCATGTGCTGGCGGTTCACCATCGAGCCGGTGCGGGGGCGCCAAGTGGATCCCGTGTGGTGGACAAACTCGGTCGCGGCGTGATCGCGCATCATGTCCATGCAGTTGCGCCGTTCGATGAGCGTCAGGCCTTCGGCTGTCAGGCGCTCGAGTTCGGTAGATTTCACCTCGGAGCCGTCCTGCTCGCGCTGGAGGCGGCGCTGCGCCTGCTCGTTCTCATCGAGCGACCGCTCGATCCGGGCAGTGGCGCGGTGGAAGAGGTTGACCTGGCCCCAGAGCACCTCTTCGAGGTCGGGTTCCATACGGGTGTCTTCCAGGGTCGCGACGAGGGCATCGAAGATGTCGGCTACGGCGACCGCGAGGCGCTGCCCATCGGGCATCGGGCGCGGATCGGGCTCGTCAAAGGGGCGGTAGCCATAGAGCTGCAGCTCGTTGAGCGCATGGGCGGTCTGGGATGCGGTGTGGGCGGGTTCATACGCGTCGTCGTGGGTGTGGATCGTCATCGGTTCTTGCCTCCGGGCCTGTCTCGTCCGCGCGTCATCCCGCGCGGCCTTCATGGGCTGCGAAAGCCGTGGGAGGGGACGCCCCTTCACCCCCTTTCGGGGCCGGAACGCATGTGGAGGAGGACGGGGGGCGGCTGATTTGCTTCGCGATGCAAAGGCGGGGCTCGTCCCCGCCGGCGGAAATCAGTTGCCCCCCGTCCTTGAAGGGGCGGCCCCTTTGACGGCCGCCTGCCCATCTCTTGAAGGCCGTGTGGGTGACGGGTGGATGAGATTGCCCGGGAAGAGGCAAGGCGACGGTCCAGAGCCACGACAGGGACCCGTGACCCCTGCCCCGATATCCCCGACCGCCCCCTGCGCGACGCTGCTCAGCCTGTCAGGCGATGCCAATCCTCTGGCCCGAACTGACCTGCCAGATGCTGGCGCAGCGCCTCCTTGCCGTTCGCGCGGAGATCATCGTTGAAATCCCCGAGCAGCGGTTCCAGCACCCGAACGGAAATCCCGGCATCTTTTGCTCTGGCGCTCAGTCTCTCTGCCGCGCCGCACCCCGCCGGATCGCGGTCGATGGCGATGTAGAGGCGTTGCAGCCTCTCTGGCAGCAGGACCGCCCCGAGGTGACCAGACGAGAGCGCGGCCCAGACGGGAAGGCCGGGGACAGCCTCGAAAAGGGACAGCATGGTCTCGATGCCTTCGCCGACGACGAGGATGTCGTCATGCGGGGTCAGCCGGACGGCATTGCTCAAGAGGTGGCCCATAGCCCTGCGCTGTGTCTCGACAGCTGCTTTCCCCTGTCCATCAGGCGCCAGCCAGGTGCGATGCACGCCCTGCAACACCCCTGCCCCATCGGTGACCGCGGCGATCAGCGCGGGTCTGGGGAGGCTCCGGGACTGGCCTTCATCCCGATGCCAGCACTTCGGGTGGAAGCGCAGGGCGCTCATCGTGCCGCCTTGGGTCAGGCCCCGGGACCGGAGGTAGGTGTCGGCAAGCGTGCCTGCGACCGGCACCGAGGCTGCGATGAGCCGCGCCGCCACTGGTATGCCACCGGAGGCCGCGGCTTTCCGAGGGCGTGGCGCATTCGGGAGGACCGGCTGCGGACGGCCCAGATGCGCCCAGGCCTCGGCGAGAAGATCCGGAAAGCGGTAGATCCCGGTTCTCTCGCGGATGATGTCGAGAAGATCGCCATGCTCGCCCGTGGCGCCATCGGTGAACTTGCCGGCAGCACCCGGCCCCGAGGCAGGCCCGGTCAGCCGCACGAAGAGCGATCGGCCGGGATTGTTTTGTAGATCGCCCACGATCCAGTAGGCCCCTTCCCGCCGACCGGCGGGAAGGTAGGATCGACACACGCTCTCTGCATTTTCCGCCAGAGTGCGGATCAAATCTTCGGTCTCGGAATACATGGCTCAACAACCTCCGCGTGCATGTAGTCCCGTCACAGGACAACGTTCAAGCAGACGATCCAGCACGGCTATACCGCTCCCGCCTGCCGGACAGAACAGCCGCAGCTTCCAACTGATGATCTCCGAGAAGAAGCCATCGGCCTTGAGCCGGTCCTTTGCGGCTTCGGTGAAACCCGACAGCTCGATCCGGTTGACGCCCATGACGCGCGAGCGGTGCAACTCAATTCCTTCAGCCAGCCGCACCACGGTCTTGCCCTCCAGAACGAGCGCATGGACCTGCGCCGACGTGAGCTTCGGCGCGTCCTCGGCTAGCGTGGTCGCGACCCAGGCCGGCGAGACACGGCGGCCGATGATGCGTTGGCCGTCATCGGTCTGTAGCCGGTAGACGCGGGTTTCGTCCTGAGGCAGCTGCTTCCAGATTGGCAACAGAAGCCCCGCGACGATGTGCAGCGTGGCTTCCGAGAACTCCGGCACCTCAGCCAGTTCCGCGGTCCAGGCGGCGGCGAACGCCGCGCGGTCGGCTTCTAGCCAGTGTGTGTCCTCCATCATCCTGGCCGGAACTGTGCTCGCCTCCGTCGGGCGGATCAGACGCAGGCGGGTTTCAATCGTACCGTCGTCCAGCATCAGGCTGGTAGCGGGCACCTGCACGGCGGCACGCCCTGAGCGACTGTTCACCAAAAGGCGTGCCTTCGGATCGTCGAGCCAGTCGAGCGCGTCCGCCAGCGAGGTCGGCGTGTTGCGACGCTTTTCTGCGATGGTCAGAAGCTGGGTTTCCGCGCCGGAGCCGGGATGGATGTAGATCACCCGCGCATCCGTGACGCGGAAGCTTTCTGCGCGCAGCGTCTCGAGCCCGAGGTCGTAGACACCGGCGGCGATGGCGCCCTCGATCCGCTGGTCGAGGAGTTCCTCGAAGGCCGAGAACAGGACCGCCTGCATGTCGATCGTCAGCGCGAGCAGGCGATTGAGGAAGGTCGTGATCGGCGGCAGGTCGTCCTTCAGACCGTTGTCATCGGTCAGGCTGAGACCGGTCGCGTCCTCGAAAGCCCCGAGCGAGCAGCCAGCCACATCGCCGCGATAGATGCGGCGATAAAGCTGGCGCAGGGCGTCGCGGGCATAGGGCGACTCGAGGTTGTCCTCGGGGCGGAACAGCCCCTGCCCGCCAGTCTGGCGCTGCCCGCGCGTGATGGCGCCAAGAGTGTCGAGGCGGCGGGCGATGGTAGAGAGGAACCGCTTTTCTGCCTTAACATCGGTGGCCACCGGACGGAACAGCGGCGGCTGCGCCTGGTTGGTCCGATTGGTGCGGCCGAGACCTTGGATCGCCGCATCGGCCTTCCAGCCCGGTTCTAGGAGGTAGTGAACCCGCAGACGCTGGTTCCTGGCACCAAGATCAGCGTGATAACTGCGCCCCGTGCCCCCGGCATCGGAGAAGATCAGGATGCGCTTCTGGTCATCCATGAAGGCGGCGGTCTCAGACAGGTTGGCAGAGCCGGCACGGCTTTCGACGACGAGGCGCGCAACAGGACCCTCGCCCTTCCGCACGATGCGGCGCGACCGGCCCGTGACTTCGGCCACGAGATCGGTGCCGAAGCGCTGGACGATCTGGTCGAGCGCCCCCGGCACCGGAGGAAGCGAGGCTAGCTTTTCGATCAGCGCGTCGCGCCTGCGGGCAGCCTCGCGACATTCAACCGGCTGGCCATCGCGCACGACGGGCCGGGACGACAGATTGCCCTCGCTGTCAGTGAATGGCTCGTAGAGCTGCACCGGGAAGGAATGCGCGAGGTAGTCGAGGACATATTCCCGAGGAGTGATGTCACAGCGGATATCGTTCCATTCGTCAGTCGGGATCTCCGACAGACGGCGTTCCATCAACGCCTCGCCGGTCGAGACGATCTGGATGACGGCCGCATGGCCTGCGGCCAGATCGGCTTCGATGGAAGCGATCAGCGTGGGGGTTTTCATGCTAGTCAGCAGATGGCCGAAGAAGCGCTGCTTGGCGGACTCGAAGGCCGAGCGCGCAGCGGACTTGGCCTGGCGGTTGAGAGTGCCGTTCTCACCCGTGATGTTTGCCGCCTCCATCGCAGCTGCGAGGTTGTTGTGGATGATGGCGAAGGCACCGGCATATGCGTCGTAGATGCCGCGTTGCTCAGGCGTCAGTGCATGCTCGAGCATCTCGTATTCGACGCCATCGTAAGAAAGCGACCGGGCAGTGTAGAGGCCGAGCGACCGCAGGTCGCGGGCCAGAACTTCCATCGCGGCGACGCCGCCGGCCTCGATGGCTTCGACGAACTCCCCGCGCGTGGCGAACGGGAAGTCCTCCCCGCCCCAGAGCCCGAGCCGCTGCGCATAGGCGAGGTTGTGGACCGTCGTCGCGCCGGTGGCCGAAACGTAGACCACGCGGGCATTGGGCAGTTTGTGCTGCAGACGCAGGCCCGCTCTGCCCTGCTGCGACGCCTCGGTATCACCGCGCTCGCCTTTCGATCCGGCGGCATTCGCCATCGCGTGGCTTTCGTCGAAGATGATCACCCCGTCGAAATCCGCCCCCAGCCAGTCGACGATCTGGTCGACGCGGGATTTCTTGGTGCCGCGTTCTTCGGAGCGCAGGGTGGCATAGGTGGTGAAGAGGATGCCCTCGGTCAGTGGGATGTCGCGGCCTTGGGCGAAGCGCGAGAGCGGCGTCACCAGCAAGCGTTCCTGCCCGAGTGCGGACCAGTCGCGCTGCGCATCCTCGAGGAGCTTGTCGCTCTTCGAGATCCAGAGCGCCTTGCGACGGCCTTGGGCCCAGTTGTCGAGCAGGATCCCGGCCGACTGGCGGCCCTTCCCCGCGCCGGTGCCGTCTCCGAGGAAGAAGCCGCGCCTGAAGCGCACCGCGTCCCCAGCATCGTCGGGCGCGGCAGAGACCGTGTCGCCGGTTTCATCGACAATCCAAGACCCCGCGAGATACGCGGAATGCGCCTCGCCCGCGTAGATCACGGTCTCAAGCTGCGCATCGGACAGCAGGCCGTCGCGCAGGACGGCCGCCGGGAGTTTCGGGCGGTAGGAGGGTTTCGGGGGCGCAACGGACGCCATGGCCGCCGATTGCACCAGCTTGGTCGGGTGCAGTGCAGCGCCGGGGATGTCGAAGGCCTGCAGGCGGAACGTCTCATAAATGGAATCCGACAGGCGCGCGCTGGCCCCGTCCTCGGTTGCATCACGCAGGGTATAGGCGAGGTCTGCGGCCTCAATCTGCGCGGCAGTATTGGTGGCGGGTGTTGCTGGCGTGGCGCGCGATGTGCTGATGGCTGCGCGCGTGGTGCGGGCAAGATTTCCGGGAAAGGGGGAAGAAGGGCGCTGCCCGGCGGGTGCGACCTGCGCCAGCGCAAGGCGCGGGGGGACATGGGCAGTGATCAGCGAGAGCAGGCTGGCGACATCAGGTGAAATCGGGCGCGCCAGATCGGCTGTGATGCCACCCGCCTCGCCACCACGACATTTGTCGAAGACGGAAATCCGCGTCTCGAAGCTGGTGCCGTGCTTGGCGAAAGCAGCGCCCGACACAGCGCCGGTGAAGACCAGATGGGCACTCTCAGTCAGGCGGCCGAATGTCTCCGCCCAGGCAGGCGCATCGGGAGCGAAACCGGCCCCGGTGATTGCGACCAGACGCCCGCCGGGGGCCAACCGGGAAAGCGCCGAGTGCAAGTGCCGCGCCGTCGCCTCGGTCGTCCGCCCATCGACATTCGCCACAACCGAAAACGGCGGGTTCATCAAGATGACGCTCGGGCGGACGCCCGCGTCCAGATGATCGTCGATCTGGGCGGCGTCGAATGTGGTGACGGGATGACCCGGAAAGAGAAGGCGCAGAAGGTCGGCGCGCGTGTCGGCCAACTCGTTCAGCGCGAGACTTCCGCCAGCGATTTCCGCGAGGATCGCCAGAAGGCCGGTCCCGGCCGAAGGCTCGAGGACCAGGTCACGCGGGGCGATCTGCGCAGCCGCCAAGGCCGCGAGCCCCATGGGCAGCGGCGTCGAGAATTGCTGGAAGCGCTCCATCTCCTCCGAGCGCCGGGTATGCGTGGGCAAGAGGCCCGCCACCTTGGCAAGGATCGGCAGCAGCGCGGCAGGCGAGCCCGCCCGGGCGAGCAGCGCACGGCCGAATTTCCGCAGGAAGAGGACGAGTGCCACCTCGCCCGCCTCATAGACAAGCTTCCAGTCCCAGGCGCCATCGGCGTCAGAGCCTCCGAAGGCACGCTCCATCTCAAGCCGCAGACGCAGCGCATCGATCTGGAAGCCTTGGGAGAGATCGGGCTGCAGCGCTTCGGCGACAGCGAGGATCGCGGGAGCGGGATCACGAGACGGGACAGAAACAGGAGGCGCAACGGGCGCGAGATAGGCCATCGGGAAACTCCGGAATGAGGGACAGGATCAAGCCCGGACGCCCTCTCTCGGGCACCCTCAGGCCTGATCTTCCCCGACCCTCCTTTCCCTCTCGAACCGAGGCATTCCGGTTGCTTGGCTTGATTTTGTTCCCGTTATGTTCTATATTGGGGACCAAGCCAGAAAGGGAGTTTCCCGATGGACAGCACCACATACGCCTTGCCCGCAACGCCCAAGCAGATCGCCTATGCGCGCTCGCTCGCCCTGCGCAACCAGACCCTCCTGCCATGGGAGGTTCAGCAGGACCGCCGGTCCCTGAGCGCCTGGATTGATGCGCAGGCCCAGCTGAAACCGGTATCTGACATGGACAGGCTGCCGACCTCGAAGCAGGTGGCCTTCGCGGAAAAACTCGCCCGGATCAAGCGCCGCGCCGTCCCGGACGAATGCTTCCGCGACAAGGGGCTGATGTCGAAATGGATCGACGGCAACAAGTGAGCACGGCACCGGCTGGCTCCGGCCTTCCGGAGCTTTCGCCATACCGTGGCTTGGCAAACCGAGCGTCGTTGCCAACCTATAGGTTGGCAGATTAGCCCTTCGGGACATCAGCCTCGGTCAAACTCCTGTCCGAAGGACCAAGGCCTGGTCCCGACGGAACGCCGGGAGGTACACCGCTGCGACCTTCGGCAACCACCGCAAGTCGTAGTCGTCTCTTGACCCAGCGTCTTCAGATCTTCCTCCACTTGGGGCTAGCCCCTCAGTTCTTTGGAAATGGTGATGTTGGAGCGTCCATAACGCTGGAAAAGTATCCTCATCAAAGAAACCTGTAGCCGCCCCATTGCAAATCTGTCAATTTAGGCATCATGGACGCCGCAAGATCACAGAATCTGAAGAAACTGCTCGATGCCGTGCCCGCCGGGTATCTGGTCGATGCCGCATGGCTCGTCTCCCAAGGCATCGCCTATGAGAGTTTCCGTGACTATGTGAAGCGCGGCTGGCTGGACCGCATCACCCGAGGCGTCTTCCGCCGTCCGCTCCCCGGCACCGCAGCCACGCCGACATCGAACAGCATCGACTGGAAGACCTGCATCCTTTCCACGCAGCATATCATGGGTCATGACCTGCATGTCGGCGGCACCACGGCGCTCGGCGAACAGGGGCATGCCCACTATCTGCGCCTCGGCGAAAGCGGTCCGGTCTGGGTCTATGGGGAAAACATCCCGAACTGGCTGGCGAAACTGCCGACGGACGCCACGATCACAACCCGCTCCCGATCCCTGTTTGCCGAGCCGAAACTGGGCTTGATCGAGGGCAAAACGACCGGCCAGCCATGGGACTGGGGTCTCACGATGTCGACGCCGGAACGCGCGATCCTGGAGGCCATGGACGAGTTGCCCGACCATGAAAGCTTCCACACGCTCGACATGGTTTTCCAGAGCCTGACAACTCTACGCCCGAAACTGCTTTCCGACCTCCTGCAGGCCTGCCGCAAGATCAAGGTCAAGCGCCTGTTCTTCGTCTTCGCCGACCGTCACGATCATCCTTGGCGCAAAAGGATCGACCCGCAGACATTTGATCTCGGCAGCGGCGACCGAGCCTTGGTTCAAGGCGGCAAGATCCACCCGCGCTATCGGATCATGGTGCCGGAAAATTTCGTGAAACCGGAGGCCGACAGTGGCGCGTGAGACCTATGAGGCCCGGGTGAAGCGGGGCTTTATTGCTTTGTTGAGGCCCATCGACTACATTACGTGAGGAGTTACCTCACAGAGATGATGCAATGGCCTCGGTCGCAGCGAAAGTGATGTCGACAGTCAGCGCGCCCTACGGCGTGCTGGTGACGGCTACCCAGCTGGCCGAAAAGATCGCCGACAGCAAGAGCGTCGATGCCTTCGATTGCAGCGTGTTCACCTTCCTGTCCGAAGTGTCGCCCAAACTGCAGCAGTCGTTTATCGACGAGATGGGTGTCAGCAAGGACGCAGTCATCGTGGTCGCCAAAAAATTCTCCGAGCTCGCCGGATACAAGCTCCCGCTCGCGATCTGAATGAACGTCCCGCAGCCAAGCCGCTGGCCCGAGCTTTTTGACGCGGCTGTAGCGATCGTTGACCAAGCCAACGGTCAGGGTATCGGCATGACGAACTGGAGCTTTGGGGGCGGAACGGCTCTCATGCTCCAAATCAAGCATCGCGAAAGCCACGACATCGACCTCTTCATCGACGATGCCCAGTACCTCCCGTATTTGAACCCTGAGACGCAAGGATACAATCTCGCACTCGAACCGAGCGACTATGAGACCGATGGCACGCGCGCCTTGAAGATCGTGTTCAATGGCGTCGGGGAGATCGACTTCATCTGCTGCGCCCCAGTCACCCAAGAACCGTATGTCATTTCCGAAATCCGCGGACGACGCGTCAAACTCGAGACGCCAGCCGAAATCCTGGCCAAGAAGGTAGTCTTCCGCGGTTCACACCTCCAGCCCCGGGATATGTTCGACATCGCCGCCGTCGCCCAGGCGATGGGCACCGACTACGTCGTTGAAGCCTGCTCCAGATTTCCTGATGCTTGCCGGGAAGCGCTCGCGGTAACCGAGAAAATGAATCCTGCGCTGGTTGATGCCATCACAGGCAAGTTGTTGGTGTCAGAGGGATTTCAGATTCTTCAGGGCAATGCACAGGGAGCAACGAAGGCAGTCCTGGTCGAAGCGATCGCGCGAGCAGGCTGACCGGTCGCAGACGGCCGGCCAAGCCGGTCGGCTGCGACGCCAAGAGCATCCAGCCGGTCCTTGCCGCTGAGGCGCAGGAATGCCTCAGCCATGGACCATCTCTCCAACCAATCGTGCCAGCCAAGTCGGGAACTGCGGCGCAGCAAACACCAGTTCTGTCTTGGCCGCTTCCGTGAGCTTGGATCGCAGGATTTGCAGGGCCTTGGGAGCCTCATCCGGCCCGAGCCATGCCAGCGCACGGACGGCCTGGCCCGAGGTCTTGCTCCCAAGGGCCAACTGCCAGCGCGGCGCATGACGCAGTTCAACTGCCTGCCGGCCAAGGTTGAGCACACGGCTTCGTCCCGAGGTGAGGTAAATCGACTTAACCGGCACCTGCGTGGTCAGGCCCAAAGCGTTTGCTGCGGCAGCACCGCTCGGCACGATCGTCTCGCCCCGCTGCACAGCGAGCGCTTCAATCGCCTGTTCAGTGGACGGACTGCGCGGCCCAAAGCGTGTCTGGACCGGGCGCATGTAGATGCCGCGTCCCGCCCGGATCAACTCGCCGCGCGCGGCCAGACGCGACAGCGTCTGATCGACCGCCGCGCGCGAGCTGAGGTGCAGGAGCCCCTTCGCTGCCAAGGGCACCCCCTCCGGCAACGTCATCGCGACCTTCATAATGCTCTCGGTTAAGCGCTCCATAATCGCTCCTTTGTCAGAAAAATGCGCTAGTTTCTGACAGTTTTCAACCGTGCGGTCTCACCCGAAGCGGCGACCTCCTTCGGTGAAGGTGTACTCGTTCACGATGATCCCCTCCTCGATGGCCTCGTCCGAGGTGAGGTGGTCGTATTCAGCCTCAAGCTGGCGGTAGAGCCAGCGGGCCAGATCACGCAGCGCCTCGGTCACGATCTCCTCGGCGTCCTCAGTGGGCGGCTGCCAGGTCGGGCTGTCCCGCGTGACGTCAACGGCCATGGTGTATTCGTGGTAGTAGCGGCCGCGGTGGCTGACCTCGGCAGCGAGCTGGTAGAAGTTACGCCGCTGGATGGCCTGCAGCCGGTCGGCGATGCCGTGCAGCGTCGCATCGGTCGGGGCGTAGTCCCGGATGCGCGCGGCCGCGCCCTTGGCGTGGCTGAGATACCCTTCGAACGACGCTCCGTCGCCCTGGCTGCAGAAGCCGGAGAACCAGATGCAGGGCTTGGCCCGCGTCCCACCGCCCATCAGGCGGACGGGCGTGGTCTTAAAGCGGACGCCGAGGATCTCGCAGACCCTTTCGAAATCCTCGTAGACCGCGTCCCACCAATCGTCGTGGGGGCCGAGCTCGCGATACCAGCTACGCGCTTTTTCCTTGGCCGCTTCCGAAAGCTCGGAGAACTGGTAGACGGTGGTGCAGATGACCTCAGGCATCGACGTCCTCCCCGTTCAGCGCGTCGGCGAGCCATTCCTGGCTGCTGGTCCAGCCGACGGATTTCCGCGCGCCAAGATCGACGACATGCGCGCCGCCGCCGAAGGCGTCGAGGCGAGGCCGGGAGCAGGTCAGGGCATACTGGAAGCCCCAGAGGCCGGTGAGGTCGAGTTCGTCTGCCAGGCGCAGCACGAAGCGGATGACGGCCTCGACATCGCCGTGCTCGTCGTCATGGATCCAGAGGGTGCTGCCCTCGGGCGCGTCTTGGCGCACGAGGTCGAAACCTGCGACCTCCGGGTCCTCGGCAGCCTGATCGGCTTCGTGCAAGCTCTGGAACAGGGCGAGCGCGCGGGCCGCCTTGTCGGGGGTGCCGACATCGAGCAGGCACGAGAAATGGGTGAAGTAATCCGCCATGGGGACCTCCTGAATGGGGAAGACCCGGCCGAGAGGCCGGGCACTCGACTGGGATGAAGGGTGGTTCGGGGCGATCAGCCTATGGAACTGTCGCCCGCCGCCTGTCGCGCGGCATGCGCGCAGAGCATCTGCCTGTAGAAACGCTTGCGCGCGGCCCGGAAGCCGCGAACGGCGCGCGTGTCGGGGTGGAGCGCCCGGACTGCCGCCCGCAGGACGGCATAGGGCGAGGCCGTCACTGGCAAGCCGAGCCGCTGATAGGCCGGGTCAGTCATGTCAGGCGACCTCGACCACGGGCGAGGCAAGATGCGGATCGACCAGCGCTTCGATACGCTCGGCCCGGCCCATCCAAGGCTCGGGCCGGATGGCCTTCACCCAATCGGCGAAGCTCGGGATGAAGCCGAGGTCTTCCTTCACATGCTGCTCGCCGACCCATCGGGTCGGAATGATGCGCCCGGTCGAGAGGGTGAGGGTCGCCCCAAAAATCGTCTCGGCCATTATATAGACAGAGTCGGTCAAAACCGACTTCGGGCGTATCGTGGCAGGCGATTTAGACTCAGTCGGAGATGCGCCATGGTGGATGCAAAGCTTGAAGGCGCAGGCCCTGATCCATCTTCGTTCGCCGCAACCATCGCCGCGTTCGTGACGTACCTGAATGGGTCGGGATGTTCTCCCAACACCGCGCGCGCTTATCAGCACGATCTTTCGCATCTTCTTTCCTTTCTTGATGAACAGGGGTGGGATTGGCGTGCGCTGACACCGGCGCGCGCGGTTGACTTGCTGATCCATCTGCGCAGCAAGCCGAGCCGTCGCCGCGGCACCGGGCCGTACCCGTCGTTGGCCGCGACCGATGGAGAACGATCTGCTCGGCTCAGCACGGCGACGATCAACCGGGTGCTTGCAGCGGTTTCTTCATTCTTCGAATGGGCGCGGTTCACTGATCGTTTTGCTGGCCCAAACCCGATCACCCGAATTCATGATCGCGCTGCCGCACATGTCGCTGAACGCCATCGACCGTTCCTGACTGGCGTCACCTCGCAGTCGGCCTTACGGAGCCCGGTGCGGTTGCGGCAGATCCATCGTTTGCCCCGCCCGATGGCGGATGAGCAGGTCGACGCGCTGATCGCGCAGCTGCGAACGCGCCGCGATCTGGCAATCATTCGCTTGATGCTCGACGGCGGTCTGCGACCAGGTGAGGTGCTTGGCTTGCACCTCGCCGACATCGCATATGGCAGGCGACGGGTGACCGTCAGGGTGCGTTTCGATCACCCGCGCGGCGTTCGGAGCAAGTCACGATCTGAGCGCGTCGTCGATTTGCATGAAACGGCAACGCTGCAGTCAGTCAGCGGATATGTCATGACCGAACGACCACAGGACACAGACAGTCCCTTCCTGTTTCTGGTCGGTGGCAGTGGCCCACGCAGGCATGAGCCACTTTCCTACGCCGCGCTGGCCAAGCTTTTTGCGAGGGCGTGCGATCGTGCGAACATACGTAAACCATGGGTGACCCCACATGCCCTGCGCCATACACATGCAACAAAGATGTGGGAGGCCGGGATGCGCGAGCTGACGCTTCAGCGAAGGCTTGGTCATGCATCGCCAGAAGCAACCCGCGTTTACACCCGGGTTTCCGATCCGATTGTTGTCGCCGAATATCGCCGTGCCCTCGGCCTTCCAGACGAGAAGGTGCAGGACCCTGCGGAAGGCGCAAAGTGATGCGGGGCCCAGTCTCCGCGGCAGCGATGCAGGCACGTTCGATCGATGCCCCATCTCTTTTTCGCAGCAGCCACTGTTCGGCCGATGAATACGACGCTTTTCTACAACGCTGCTATCCGACGAAGCAGTTCGTCCAACAACGCCGAAGTCAACGCAAGCAATTCGTCGAGGCCTGGCCAGACATTGAAGAATGGCTGGCCGCGCCGCTCGCAGTTCGTGTCGGTCGGATCAACGGGCAAACCAGAGCTACCCTTCAGGATCGACCCTCCTATTTCGCACGCGCATATCTGTACTATCTGGCGCTGCAAGGGCATCTTCGCTTGGATTATCCGTGGCTGCTCGCCGTCGGCGACCTTTGCGTTCACGACGTGGCACGGCTGTTGGATATCGATCTCGGTGTCGAGAGACTTGCGCGCGAGGCGAAAGACCTAGGTCTCGTCTATGCGGGTGCTGATCGAGCAATGCGGTGGACGCTCGGGCGTCTCGCCCTTCACCAGGGACCCCAACTGGTCAGCGCTTTGCGTCAGAACGACATCAATGAGCTCCTCGTCGCCGTTCGGATGTTCGGCGATAGATCAGATCTTGGTGCCTACTGGACCTCGAGCGACCGGTATCGTCTGGTCTCCAAAGCTTGGATTACGATGATCGGCCAGCTGCGCTTGGCACTCTATCACCGCGGGCAAGTCGACGACCCGCCGCGAAAGATCATGCCATCGGCGGATTTGAAGGCGGCACAACCTGAAATGGGCGCATTGATCGATGAATGGCTTGTGCGCCGTGCTCCAGCTCTGCGACCGGTTACCCTGTACCATCACGCGCTTACTGCCCGCCGATTTCTGCAGCATTTGGCCAAAACGGCACCAGAAGTGCGCACCTTTGGGCAGGTAAAGCATCAGCACATCGTCAGTTGGATGAACGCGATGAAAACCGAGTTGTCGCCAAAGACCGGGCGGCCACTCACTGCGAATTCTCAGAGGGGACGCGTTGTCCGGCTGGCGCAATTCTTCAAGGATGCCGAGGACTGGGCGTGGACTGAAGTGCCGCGATGGCCGCTCGTGGCAAAGCGCGATCTGCCACGCGTACCCGACCGAATTCCCCGATACATCCCTCGTGCTGAGCTCGAACGGCTGATGGATGAAATCCGGGCGCTTTCCGATCCGTTCCAGCGCGCAGCTATGCTCCTCGCTAGGTGGTCAGGTGCGCGCCGCAGCGAAATTCAGCGCCTATCTGTGGACTGCCTCGACCAATACGCCGATGGCACCGCGCGCCTTCGGCTGCCCGTCGGTAAGACCGCCCGTGAGCGCCAAATCCCACTGCATGATGAGGCCGCAGAGGCCCTTCGGGTTGTGCTGGGTCTCCGCGCTAAGGTCGCAGACCGAATGCTGCCCGACGAACGGACAGGCGATCTCGTCCGGTTCGTGTTCGTCTGGCGCGGAAAACTGATGAGCGGACGCCATCTCTTTGGTGCGCCATTGAAGCGGGTGTGTGCTGCCACTGGCTTGGTCGACGCCCGAGACAGGCCAACCGTGACCATGCACCGGTTCCGCCACACGCTCGGAACCGAACTCGCAGAACGCGGTGCAAAGCTTCACACGATCATGAGCGTCCTCGGCCACGAAAGCCCTCAGATGACGATGGTATATGCACGGATCAGCGACGCGGAGGTGCTGCGCGACTACCAGTCCGTTCTGGAACCAGGCGTCATGATTGCGGGTGCAGGAGCGGAAGTAATTCGATCCGGAAATCTTGGCGAAAGCGCGGTCGACTGGCTGCGCAGCAACTTCCTCAAAACTGCGCTGGAACTCGGGCATTGTCTGAGGTTGCCCTCGGAGGGCCCGTGCGAATGCGACCTTTACCTGAGCTGTTCTCGTTTCGTAACGACGCCGTGCTATGCGCCACGGTTGCGCGAACGACGTCGATTGGAACTGTCTCTGGCTGACGACGCGCGTGCTCGTTCTTGGTCGCGCGAAGTCGAACGTCACTGCGCCGTCGCAAGAAGAGTTGAACAACTCCTGACCGACCTCGGCGAGGAATTGGAATGAAATACAGTCCCGGACACGGAACAGGCCGACCACCGCTAGCTTTTTGGGGAGCGCGGCGGTCGGCCTGTTCCTACCTAAGATCCCTGCACCTTTACACTTGTCTGTCCATGTAACGGCCATGAAGATGCCCTCGGCATGTTATCTGGACAGTCAATCCGTCTCTTCTGGAAAACCTCTTGCCGTCATTGGGGTTTTCTTGAGTGGCATCGGTGAGACAGTTCATTGGGGGCTCCCTCTCTTCTTATCCCTGTTTCACCCCCACCTCACTTTCCTCTTCCTCTTCGGTTTCGACGCCTCAAGCACCGCCCTGGGAGGGCGGCCTGAACGGCAGGACTTTCGGGTCAGCCCGCGCGATCTGCTCTTCCAGAACCGCAATCAGGCGGCGTTGCTCTTCGCCCTGTAGCGCGAGGATCTGGATTTGTTGTGCCAATGTCCGCACGGTCGCGCGCAACTCGGCCAACTCACCACCGCGTGCGGCCCGCAGCTCAGCTTCGAGTTCGCGGATGCGGGACTTCAATCCCGCGACCGAACCCGACCGAAACCTTGCCTCAGCCACACGGAATTCCGCGAGAACGGCTGTGGCCCGGTTGGCCGTAGCCCGGCTGACACCGGCCTCGCGCGCGAGATTGGCGACGTTGAGGCGCCCGTCGGTATGGACGGAGGTTCCATCGAGCAGGCGCTTCATAGCGACGCGCAAAGCGTCTTCGGTCTTCTGACTGACGGGCTGTGTCATACCTTTGGGTCCTCCAAGTGCGCGATCAGTCGGCGTTTTCGATCATTGTCCTGAGTGATGGCCACCTTCTGAAACGCAGACAGGGTGTTGCCCTGAAGCAGGCGCTCCCCCTCGTCGATCGAGGCCCGCCAAGGTGCAACATGACGCGTAGTCAGACAGGAATTGGGGCAGCGGTCCGGGCTGCAACGCGAAATTACCGGAGCCACCGGCTTGTCGTCGGGCCGCAGGCAGAGGGCGCTGGCGGGATCAAAGAAGCAATCGTTCAGAAATCCGACATGCAGCGGCTTTCCAAGATGCGCTAGCATCGTTCGCAGGCGTTTCTGGTCGAGGACGCTCCCGGGCAGATCACCGAGGGTATCCCGGACGTGGTCGAACTCCTGCTTGAGACGGGACGATGCTGGCCCACCGGGCTCGTCGCCCTGCAGGTAGGCATCATAATAGGCGACGACATCGTCCAGTTGGCCAAGCGCCCGTTCCTGCTCGACCGCCCGGCGAAAATCGCCGTGCGGCGCGCCGGCATAGCCCTCGAACATCGCCACGGAGGCATGCTTGTACTGGATCTTTCCGGCGATCACTCCGAAGGGGCGGTTCGCGATGTACCATGCGATGGTGCGCCGGAACTGTCGGGTGGTGAAATGCCAGGGGTGTCCGTCGACATGTGGAATGGCAGGCGGGTTTGGGACGCGCGTATCCAGACCGTCGCGAAACATCTTGATGATCGGCGCCGCCTGCGAGGCCAGATAGTCCGCCGTCCAGTCCCAAGGCTTCAACGAGACCCAAAGAGATCGCAGGTCGCGATCGCCGCGTGCGCGCCGTGACAGGACTTCCAAAGCATCGACCGCTCGGGCGACCGGCGCGATAGTGATCCAATCGGCGGAAACACCCGCCGCCTCGCGGTGCTTATAGACGGTGCTGCGTACCCGATAACGCTCGATCAGGTTATCGGCACTGCGTTCAACCGAAACGCAGCCCGGCTCCATGTCCTGCAACTCGCTGTCGCGCATCCCCGTCAGATATGCGCAGACGATGTAGCAAGCCGCCTGCAGCATTTGTTCTTCATGCGGCAAGCTGTCCGTGTCAAAACGCTCCCGCCACGGCAAACCGGTATCGGGGTCGAGGCTGATAGGGGTATCCATGCCGCCGACCTCGGTTCCCAACTCGCCCACCATCTGTTCCAGCATCCCGACAGTCGCGCTGGATCTGCTGAGATTCCCGGTTCGAGGGCAGCCGATCTGCAGGCACATCAGCCTGAAATTATAAGCTTTGCCTTCGGCGGTATCGGGAATGCCACGAGTGGTGTTTGGGCGACGGTCCCAAAGCGGCACACCCCGCCCTTTCGCCCTGCGCGCCTCGAGCCAAGCGCGCAGGCGGTAGCGATACCGCTCGTGGCGGCCCTGACTGCCATCGTCGGCGACAATTCGGGCGCAACGCGCTTCAAGGCTGTCCAACTCTTCTCGCGCCGCAAGAATATCGGGGGCGTAGACATCGACGTACCGCATCGACCAATGGAGCAGCGCGCCGATGACCGGCTCAGGGATACGGGGTGTCGTATTCTCAGCACTCGTCCGGCTCCGGCCGCTGACATTGCTTGCCGTGCGCCCACGCCAAGGCAGGAAGGGAATGCCGCCCCCAGTCACCCAGGGCCCGAAATGATGGAGGTCAATGGGAACATCGATATAGAGGCGGACCTGTTGCGATGAGCGCGACGGGTCTGCCCGCACATGCGCCAAATAAGCGTCCAGAAATCGCTGATCGACGCGTCCCAGTTCTACTGAGCCAGTGCGTTCGCGCAAGAACTCCCCGAAATGACGTACGAATGACAAGGTGCCTATGGCGGTGGAGGGGCTGCATGGAGCCCGGTAGCTCCGAAGCGGGGCGGAAAGGCGGGCGAGCACATACTCTTTTGCCAATCGCCGAAGCGCGGTATCCTCGAAGGTGCCGAAATTCAGCCGAAAACAGGAGGGGCGCGCATTCGTTCGAAACATCGCTGGACCGAGGTCCCAGAGATCGTCCCCGAAGCGGGGCAGCGTTGAGCGGTCCGTTCCGGGTCTGAGCGATCTGCCCGCGAGAATGTCGGCGTCGTCGGCATGAATTGCCGATGGCAGCGATGGCCTTGCGGTCGTGATGACCGGTTTTGCTCTCATGCCAGACCCGCCTCCGGAGGAAGATAGATCTGTGGCGGCTGACCGGCGACGAGCGAACGCGCAGTCTCGATATCTGCCTCTGAGAATTGCGGCAATATCTGCGCGGCGATCCTGTGGTGGGCCCGTCCGAACTTCAACTGCCACTCTGCTTTCGACAGAACCTTGCGCTGGTCCACAACGAAATCCAGAAACGCCATCAGGGCGGGCAGCTTGCGGGTGGTGATGACGCCGTTGCGGCATTCGAGGCAGCCCCAAAACGATACAGGGCAAGCCTCGCCCGCAGCGGCAAACGGGCTGCTGTAGAAGCCGGAACAGCTTGCCAGCCACACGTCCTGTTTGCCGGACAGCAAGGCCGGAACATCGGTTGCCATGCTCTCCGGCAAACCTGTCTGTGCCGGAGGAGCGGCCAGGACTGCCGCCTCGGCTTCCGGCGTCAGCACGGTGGGCCGCAACGCATCTTCGACGGCGTCCATCATCGCCTCGGCGATGGTCGCCTCGTGGATCGGTCGCAGGGTCGGAATGTCCGCATAGTGGTTCGCCGCGACCTCGACAGTATGACCGACCGCGAACCGGCGCAGTTGACCGCCGGTCTTACGATACCACGCAGCCTTGTGCGTCTTGCGCAAACGCGAGAGGCAGAGCTTCAACGTCTTCCCGTCATCACCTTGCAGCCCGTGACCTCTGACCCAGATCTTTCTGGTCGACTGCATCGGTAGCACGACATCGGTCAGGCGGCCGCGACAGAAATACGTGAAAAGCTGTTCGCTCCCGAGATGGCGGCGCGCGGTCGCTGTCCATTGAATGGCAAGGCGCAAGAGACCGCCCGGCGTGCCCGACCCTCCATCACGAACCCGGAGCCGCTTCCACTCGGCATGGCGGGCGCGGCGCTTGCAATACTCGATCTCGACATATCCGCTGGAAGGGTTCTTCAGACAATCGGCACGCAGCGACTTGATCGCCTCTATCTCGAGGCCGGTCTCCAGCGACAGCAGGATGAACAGGGCAACCAGATCGCCCAAGAGCAGATGCCGCGTGCCATGCATCCTGTCGCTCAGCCCCTCATTGGAAAACCCCGCAAAGTCCCGTGCCGCGTAGAGTTGGCGGAAGAGAAAACTCTTGCAGGTAATGAACCCGACACGATCGATCTCGGCGAAGGCGTCGATCTCCAACCGATCGATGCGTGTCTCGCACTTCCGCACGGGCGCTGACCGAAACCGCTGCATGATCGCGGCAACATCGGCACGCGCGGCTGCCTTCAGGGCCACCGCGACATGGTCACTGTAGGCATCGCGCGGGCGCGGTGGAACACCCGGGCGCATGCTTACATAGAACAATCGGCGTGTGGCCTCTTCCGAAAGGCGTCCTGGTTCTCCCGCGTCCGCCAACCGCAGCAGGCCCACCACGTCGCCCATCAGATGGAGGCGATGGTTGGGATGAAGCCCGCTCTCCTCCATCCAGGCGTCGAACCCATCAATGACGGCGACGTCCATCTCGACCAGAGCCTGCAGGGGCGAGCCTGTCGCATCGAGATAGCGCCAGAACCGATAGACCGCTTCGGCCAAAGACGTGGCGGTGCGGACGGTTCCGGCCGGGCCCCCGACCTGACACGCCTGCCAGAGTGCCTGAGTGAAGGAACGCGCAAGCGAAGACCGGCCGGACAAACGCGTCAGATCCATCGTTGCCATCCGTCCGGCCAGCACAATCTCGAAACGGCGGGCAGCGACGGCAACGGCCGCCGCGGGACCTGGATCGGGAAGGTGTTCGGGAAAGCTCGCTCGTCGCCCCGGCCGGGGCTGTGAGACGCTGGATTTGCCGCTCATCGGTCGTCTGCCATGAGTTCGGCAGTCCAGCGGTCCGCCGCTGCATCGACGAGTTCCTGCGCCTCGGCAAGACTGTCGAGATAGATGTAGGTGCTGGTGATGTTCGCGTGGCCGAGGAGGTGTTGGAGATGGCGGAGCGGATCGCCGAGCATCTGGCGATAGGCGGCGCCGTGCGCATCGGTCGGGTTGAAGATCGCGCCAACCTGTTCACGGATCAGCATCGACAGCATGTTGACCGCAAAAGTGTGCCGCAGCATGTGCGGCGTGACGGTGATATCGAGGCCGAAAGCCCGGCACCGCTGGCTTGCCCTGCGAAATGCCACCTCCCAAGTGCCCGACGACACGGGCTGGCCGCGTTCGGTGAGCCAGAGCGACACGTGTTCAGCCCTCCCGTCCGGCGATCGCAGCAGCCGTTGGCGATCTTGCGGACGGAGCCTGGTCAGGGCGATGCGTCGGCCACTGCCATCGACGGCGTTGCGGCCATCGGATGACAATACGAGCGGGACGGCCGGATGAGGCGGGGTCTTTGCCAAGGCGATCTGGCGCTCGATATCGCTGTAATCCTCGATCAGTTTGAGCACCCGACGAGGCAACCGGATGCGTCGCGGGCGTTCGCCTTTGGTGATCACGCCCGGAAGATCGAAAGGAAGTATCCGCGGGCTGTCGGAGGTCAACCGAGGCAGTTCGTCAATAATCAGGCTTCCCGCCTCGCCGAGGCGCATCCCCGTCGTAATGAGCAGTTCCGCGAACACGGCATTCCGCTCCCCATTGCGGCCTCGCCAGGCTGGGTCCTCGGACCCGTCCGGCAATCTACCCTTCAGGCCGATATCCCGAAATACGAGGTAGCGCCCGAGATCAACGAATTGCATGTCATGCGGGCGCGCGGCACGTTCTCGCGCCCTGTTGCCCTCGACCACCTTCGGCGCTCCCCGCCCTTGCCCATGGCGAAAAGATAGGTCGTATCGAAACGGCGAGGATGCGATCAGTCCCTCTTCGAGCGCCCACCGATACAGTTTGTCGAGCGCCGCGATCGCCCTATTCCAACTGGGTGCCGAAATCTGGAACGGTGCATCGGACAAACGCCGTGCATGGTGAAACGCGATGACATCGTTGTAGTCGACACGCCAAAGCTGCTTGCCACCACGCCGTTCTTCCAAAAACCTAATCCAGACGAAAATGTCATGGGCGTAGGCACGCAAACTGTGCCGCGAACGCACCCCCATGGTCGGACAGGCGCGAAAGAACCGGTTCACGTCATGCAAGTAGCTTCCGTCCCGATCCAGAAAGAACGGCATGCCATCCATCAGACCGATCTTGCTAGCGACCCCTGTCAGATCGACCGCAACGCCTTCGACCGAAACCGGCGCGCGCAGCGCCGATCCGTCGGTAAAATAAAGCTGCGTCATCCATCCTCCAAAGGCGTTCGCGTCCAGCAAACAACGCCCGCGATTCCAGTCGCCCTAAAACCGAAACGCCGCCAGCCCCGTCCCTACGGCCCTTTTGATGGAGAGCGGGCCGAGGCTGGCTCATCTCTCAATCCCAAGGCCCCGCATAACCCGCACCATGCACAGGAATAAGACGCTTCCATAGAGTCAGGATAAGGCATGGTGGCGCAGCGCCCGATGCCGAAAGTCCGCGTGCAGAATTTTGCTGGCGTCAAACCACGAATGCACTGCCATGAAGTCGTCGACCGTGCCGCCCCATTTTTTCACCGAGGAGAGCGCATGGTGATACGGATGTGCCATCGCCGCCCCCTCAGAAATCATGGGTGAAGAGTTCGGACGACGTGAACCGTTCGTTGAACTCGAGATGGATGCAGCGGGCGCAGGCGTCGAAGCAGAACTCGCCATAAGCGCCGTCGTTGTTTTCCCAACCGCCATGGGTGTCGCTGAGGAAATCATAGGCGAGCTGTTCGACAACATCTTCGAGCGAAAGCTGCCGCATCTCGACTTCGGTACTGTCCCAGGTGATGGCGGCGTAGGGAATTTCTACGGCAGGGAAATCGACAGCTGTCTCCCCCGCCCATGCCGCGATGCTTTCAATCTGGCCGCTGTCGCCCTCGCCATCGAAGGTGACCGTAACATGGGAAGTGCCGGCGGCAGTCAGGGCATCGAACAGGCGATCTTTGTTGGCCGGACGCAGTTCGGCCTCGCGGGCGGCTTGTTCGGTCTGCGCCGCGAACACCGAGGCGAAGTCGATCGTCGACGACAGCATCGGCGCCGGGAGGGTGGGTTCAACGTGGGTCATGGAGGTCTCCGAAGAAGGGGAAAGGATTGGAGCCCGCCGGGCGATCTCTTGCCCCGGCGAAGCTCACAAAAGCCCCCTGCCCTCCTCTGCCTCTCTGGGGTCATGCAGCGATCTGCAGTGTGCGGGCAGCAAAGGCGCGCCAGAGTGGATCCACGAGGCGAGCCTCCAAGAGATCGGCACGCTGCCGCAGGCGGGTTGCGAGATCGCTTTCTAGCCAGTCCGCCGCGCGGCTTGCCTGCGCCCGAAGCTGGCTTGCTTCCATAACCACGACCCGGGCCTCGGCGGCGGTCATGACAGGGGCGCACCAAGCGACGGCGCCATTCGCTGCGGCACCGGCAAGGACAAGACGCTCATCGCGGTCAAGGACCGCAACCATGCGCGGTCCGGCATCAGGCTCCAGTTCTTCCGCCATTTTGATCGCGCCCCGCATGGCTTCGGCCAGCGTCGTAAAATGGCCGATGATCCGAGGACGCGCCTCTCCCGACATCGCAGCCGCAGGGTTGCGATCAGGCAGCGTCAGGGAAAAGGGCAGCGCGGGGTCAAATGTGCTGTGCGCGATGACCGGCATGACGTCAGCCGGAAACGAGGTCGATAGGGCCGGAAAGGAAAGGTCGAACATGGGAAATATCTCCGACGGTGCGGGAAGCCTCTCTCCCCGCCTCAAGCGTCAAAGACCAAACCGCCGCCCTCTTCCTCGAAGGGGCGACGGAAGGTGTTGATCCGGAGGACGGGTCACATCTTGCCCAAACCCCGCAGCGAAAGCTCTTGGCCCCCACCCACGATGATGTGGTCATGCAAAGTCAGGCCGAGATACTTGCAGCCCTTCTGGATTTCCTTCGTCATGGTGATATCCGCCTCGGATGGCGTGGGATCACCGGAAGGGTGGTTGTGGACCTTTTGTGCCCCGTTTTCTTATGTGCCCCGAAGTCAAGATCGGTAGCTCTATCAATGGCTTCTGAGGCAAGGCTGGGCACATAACGGTGCATGCTTGTTGGCATCAGGTGTTTCTGGTTTTGGGCGACAGATGATTGTCGAGACACTGGGCGGCCAATCATGCCGCCCAGTGTCATATCGCTACAGGGATGAGAGCCACGCCAGCATGGCCGCGTCATCTCGCCATGCGGATTTTCGTGCTTTGCCACCAGCAACCGGCTCAAGCAGTTTCAGGGCTTCCGCCTTCATGCGTATGGTTATCTCGGCGTAGCGATTGGTCGTCTCCAGATTGACATGCCCCAACCAGCCCCGAATGACGTTAACCTCCACCCCTGACTCGAGGAGATGGACCGCCGTTGTGTGCCGAAACACGTGGGGCGTGATGTGGGTGCGTGAGGCTTGTACGCCCGCCGCCTCCCAGAGTTTGGCGTGATGGCGAATACGCTTGTAGATGCCGAAACGGGTCATCCCGCCGCCTGTGCCGCCGACGAACACAATGGTATCTGGCGAAAGAACTGTGGCGCGTTCATCCAGCATGTCCTGCAACGCCTTGGCGGTCTGGCTCCAAAGAGGGCAGGTTCGCCACTTTGACCCTTTGCCGAGCAGCCTGACCCGCGCCGGTGAGGCTAAATCGAGTTGGCCCACCTTCAGTTGCGCGACCTCTGAGACGCGCGCACCGGTGTTGTAGAGCAGCATGAGGAGCGCGCGGTCGCGCAGCGAAAGACGATCCTGGGCGGGGATGCAGGCAAAGAGCGCCTCGACCTCATCACGTGCCAGAAACTTCATCTCTGGGCGCTGATGGCGCTTCATCGGTATGGCTGCAACCTTGGCGCTGACCGGCAACATCTCTGGTGCGGTCCGGCAGAGATATTCGAAGAAAACGTGCAGGGCCGTCAGGCGCTGGTTGCGCGTACTGATGGCGTTGCCGCGCTTGACCTCCATGTTGTTTAGGAATGCCTGCACAGCAGAGTAGTCCAAATGCTCGAACCCGAGGCCACTGACCCCGATCCGATTGGCATCCGCAACGAAGATCAGGAATAGACGCAGGCTGTCTCGATAACTGCGGATCGTGCTGGATTGCAGGCCTTTGTGGCGCGGCAGATACTCCAGAAAGTAATGGTGAACGGCGGTGGGAAGGTTCAGCTGTGTCATGCTTGGCCTCCACCGCTCAGCGTCGGTGCGAAGGCCTCGAAACGCTGATTGGCGGCATCGAAAAGATCGTTAGTGATGGTCAGATAAACTGCGGTGCTGCTGGGATTGAGGTGCCCCAGAAATGTGGACAGATGATGGAGGCGGTCTGCCGGCGTGATCCCTTGGCGGTACCAGTTCAGCAGGGTGCGCACCGCGAATGAATGGCGCAGGCCATGAACGTGGGGACCGAAAACTCCAGGCGGGATCACAAGGGCGAGTTGCGGCAACAGGTCATCGCGAAAAGTGTTCCGGATGCTGTTGGTGCTGATCGGTGTACGGCCATTCCAGGAAAATAGGTAATTGGTGCCCGAGCAGGCGAACCCATGTTGCTCGCGTTGCGTCAGGTAGCTGCGTAGCCTGGCGGCCAACTTGGGGCCAAAGGGCACAAGTCGATCCTTGCCAAACTTGGTATTGCGGATCTCCAACACTTCGCGGGTCAGGTCCACATCGCCCCACTGAAGGCGAGCGACCTCCCCGACCCTCAGCCCAAGGCCAGCGAGCAAGGCAAAGATCATCTCGTAGAGAATGCCGCGCTGTGGTGCGCGTGAATTATCTGGCAATGCTGCGGCCAAAGTCAGCAGTAGCCGGATAGTCTTGTCAGAAAACAGGTAAGGCAGCTGTCGCGCTGTTTGCGGCTGAGGCTTGATCGTTACCGGTGAGGCACCAAGGATTTGTTGGCTGGCGATCCAGTCGAACAACCGTCGAACATCTCCGAGCAGATTATTGTAGCTCCGCGGGTTGGTTCGGTTGCGGGAATCCAAGAAGTCCTGCAGGCACTGTGCGTCAATCGCCTCAATGCTTTCCACGCCGCGGTTGTTGAGAAATCGATCGAGCAGCCGAAGTTGGCGATCTTCGCAGGCGAACTTGCATCCCATGGCGCGTTTTGCACGCAGGTATTGTTCGATCTGAGGGGCCAGGATGCTTTGAAAGCTGTTCCAGGGGGCGGTCATAGCACGTCCTCCCCTTGGGCAATGACCATCTCTCGCAGCTTGTGCACCGCCACCTTGCCATAGACCAATGTGGATGCGGGGTGGCGATGACCGACGTAATCGCCAATGACTTTGAAGGGCAGGTCGGCTTCTACAAGGTGCTGAACGCAGGCATGGCGCAATGTGTGCGAGCCGGCACGTGCAACCTGAATGCCAATACTGCGCATGCGGCCAGAAACCATGCACGACACCCCCGTATGCCTCATAGGTGTATATGGCGATCTTGCGGCCAAGAAGACTTGGCGATCGGCGATATCCGTGCGCCGAACGTGCAAATAGGCGATTATGGCTTCGCCGACGGTCGCTGACAGCGGATATCGGGTCGAATGGCCGCCTTTGCGCATTGGGATGCTGATCTGGTCATGCACCCAATCAATATCATCGAGGCACAGGGCCGCGATCTCTCTTGCACGCAATCCGTAGCTGGCCAGCAATGTCAGAATGGCATAGTCGCGTTTGCCCACGTCGGAGCGGCAATCGACGCTGGCCAGCAGGCGCTCGACATCAGGCCATGAAATGGCACGTGGAATGGATGCTTGTCGATAGGCGCGGCCGCGCGGAAGACTGCGTGTGAGATCGTTCGCAATGATGCCTTCACGGTGCAGATAGGCGAGGAAGACGCGCAAGGCGCCGGTCGTGCCGAGCATGCCGGACTTGTGCAACGTCTCCGCGCGGGTGTTAATGAAATCAGTGATGGACGCCGGGGTAAGCGCCGACAGGGTTATGCCCGTCTGCGCCAAGTATGACTCGAACGGGCGCAGGGTGTAGGTGTATTTGTGTAGCGTGGCTTGGCGCAGTCCTTTCTCGTTGAGAAGGAAAGGGAAAAAACCAGGTGCGCTGACACAGAAGGGCATGCGGGGACGATGGCTCGGACGTGTGAAACCAGGCAGAGCTAGGCAAAGCATTCGCTCCACAGGCAAACGGCTTTGGGAAGCGATTGCCGCCCGGTCCTGTGCGCTCTTGCACCACTTGCCGTGTTTAGCAAACCAGTGGCTTACAAACGCATCTACGTGATCTGGAAGCTGATCAAGGCGTTGAACACCACGTCCAACGACGAACTCGTTGAAGTGTCCGAGGGCCCGAACATTCTGCTGAATAGTAGCGGTACCGGTATGTAACTCATCAAGCGATTGAACGTAGCGCTCGATCTGCGGCCCAAGCCACTGGGCTCTGATACGGTCGATCACCTTGAGCGACCTGAAATGGCGTTCCAACATGACAAGCATCCTTCTGGAAAATTGCAGGAGCTGTCATGTTGCACGACGTTTGCCGTTATGTGCCGGGCTTTAGCTCAGAAGCCATTGAAAGAGCTACTGATCTTGACGGCGGGGCACATAAGAAAACGGGGCACAAAACGCCCATTATGTGGCGCGCCACATAATGGACAACGATGAGGGCGCTTGCGTTCAACATCAGCGCCCGCTTGATGATCTCGCGGGGATAGACCGGGACATGGTCCACAGTTCCGACCGAAAGCTGCTCGTCCGAGATAACGCGGTTCCGACGGTCGAGATAAAGAACATGGAAACGCTCCACCTCGCCGCGCACAGTCAGCGCACAATAATCGCGAACAGCTTGCCAGCTGCCAAGGACAGGGTTTTGGTTCAGATAGCGCCCGAGGATTTCGCGGGCCTCGAGGATTACGGTTTCTTCTTGCGGGGTCACGGTGGGTCTCCGAAAAATAAAAACGCCGACGCCCCTGCCCTGTCGAAGGGCGGGCCGTCGGCGCAATTATGAAAAGCTGATCGCCCAACGGGACTGGGCGGTCATGCGGATGGCGCGTTGCCTCAGCCGACCCGGTCGAGGAGCTTCTTGGCGCGCCCCTCCATGTCGAGGCGGGCGTCCTGCTGGGACTTGTCGCGCGCAAGCCGCGTGATGCCCTGCACGAAGTCGAAGATCGACTCCGGCGGGCGGCCCTCTTCCATCAGCACCTTCTCGATGATCTTGCCGGACTCGGCCTTCGAGAAGCCGCGTTTCCGAAGGAAGTCATCCCGGTCCTCGTCCGTGCGCGCGACGATCTGCTGCCGTGCGGCCTTGATGCCGTTCACAAAGCTCTGCGGCGAGGAATTGGCAAACCGCGTCAGCGCAGGGGTCGCTTCCTGCGCAAAACGCGAGGCGGCATATTTCGAATGGCGGATGGTGATCTCCTGAAAATCCTCGACGCCCCAGAGGTTCCGGTTCTGGCACACCGCCCTCAGGTAAAAGCTCGCCATGCCGAGGGTCTTGGCCCCCACCTCGGAGTTCCAGATGCCGTATTAAGCCAGTAGCGCCCTATGATGAGGCACTGGCAACTGGAGGAACTGAAATGGAAAAGTATGTTGGCATCGACGTTTCGTTGAAGGAAAGCGCCGTCTGCATTGTTGATCAGAGCGGCAAGGTCATACGCGAATTGAAAGCACTGAGCGATCCAGACGCGCTTTTACGTGTCCTGCGGGCTGAAGGATGCACGAAGGCGCGGATCGGGCTGGAAGCCGGGGCGCTTTCGGGCTGGCTGCACGACGGTTTGAAAGCCGAGGGGTTCGACGTGGTCCTGCTCGAAACGCGACATGTCCAGGCGGCGATCTCGGCCATGGCTGTGAAGACTGACCGCAATGACGCACGGGGGATCGCTCAAATGCTGCGGCTCGGCTGGTTCAAATCGGTTCACGCTAAATCCGCCGACTCGCAGGAAATCCGGGCGCTGCTGACTGCCCGCAAGCTTCTCACACGCAAGCGTGTCGATCTCGACATCGGGATGCGCGGAATCCTGCGGTCTTTCGGCTTGAAGGTCGGTCAGATCGGACGGGCCCGGTTTGATGCCCGGCTCCGCGAACTGATCACGGGGAACACGATGCTTGAGAAGGTGATCGGCGCTATGCTGGAGGCCCGCGCTGCTCTCGCCCGCGAATTGGCCGAGTTGCATCGCATGGTGCTGCGTCTGACCCGGGAAAGCGAAGTGTGCAAGCGGCTGATGACGGTGCCTGGCGTTGGCCCAATCGCCTCGCTGACTTTCGTGGCTGCCGTTGATGATCCCCATAGGTTCCGATCCTCCAAAGCGATCGGTGCGCATTTCGGCCTGACACCGCGAAAATACCAATCCGGCGAGGTGGATGTGACCGGCCATATCACCAAGGCCGGCGATGCCTCGGTCCGAACGGTGCTCTACGAGGCGGCGAATGCGATCATCACGCTGCGTGTCAAACCATCTGCCTTGAAGGCCTGGGCGCTTCGGCTGGTAAAGCGGCGTGGCGCCAAACGGGCCAAGGTCGCGTTGGCGCGCAAGCTTGCCGTGTTGATGCACAGGATGTGGGTCGACGGAACTGAATTCGAATTCGGCGCGGGGGATGTCCAACCAGCGACGTAAACTGCTCTGACGGCCGGCCATTCGGCACGGTCGAAGAGGTCCCTTCGCCGGGACGCGAGCCAGGCGAGTCCGGTTCTACTGTCGTGAGCCCGGTCCTTCCGGCCATCACGTGTTTTCCAGATTGGACCGCCGGGTTCAGCACAGAAAGGCATGATGTGGCGGCCACCGCGCCGACTACGGACAGAAGCATGTTCTTGGCGATGGAGTTTCTTCGAAAGTGCCCTGAATGGGGTTGGCTTAATACAGAAGCAATAGAAACCCCGGAAGTAGATGGGATGGTTGCCGCCCTCCCCAGACGGCATCGCAATGTGCCAAGAATGTGGATGTGAGAGCCACAACAGCGGAGAAGGCGGCAAGATGAAGGATACAATAATCGGGGTAGATTTGGCAAAGAGGGTTTTTCAGGTCCATGGTGCATCGATCGCTGGGGAGGTGAAGTTTCGCAAGAAACTGACCCGTGAACAGTTCCGGCTTTTCATCGCCCAACAGCCCGCCTGCATCGTTGTGTTCGAGGCATGCGGCAGCGCCAACTACTGGGCCCGGGAGGTGGAGAAGATGGGCCATGAAACCAAGCTGATCGCCCCTCAGTACGTCCGGCCATTCGTGAAGCGCCAAAAGAATGACGCGACCGATGCTGAAGCGATCGTGATCGCGGCGCGTCAGCCCGAGATGCGCTTTGTCTTACCGAAGTCAGCCGAGCAACAGGCCAAGTCTGTCCTGTTCCGCAACCGCGAACGGCTGGTCCGTCAGCGGACAGAGCTCGTGAACGCGCTGCGGTCGGCGCTGTATGAATATGGCCATGTGTTTCCGATCGGCCTGGCCCATCTGAAGCGGATGGACGCGCTGGTCCAGGACCCTGACTGCGACCTTCCTTCGCTCATCGTCACTGAGTGCCAGGAGTTGCTGGCGCAGATCGCGGAGACGACAGAGAAGATCACCGCGAAGACCAAGAGGCTCAAGGCGCTTGCGGATCAAACCGATACGGCACGCAGACTTCAGACCATGCCGGGTGTTGGTCCGTTGACGGCGTTGGCAGTCGAAGCCTTTGCCCCTCAGATGGGTCAGTTCCGATGCGGCCGAGACTTCGCAGCTTGGCTTGGTCTTGTGCCACGCCAGCATTCCTCGGGGGGAAAGGAGCGCCTTGGACGGGTTTCGAAGGCCGGCCAAACCGACATCCGTCGACTTTTGATCATCGGAGCGATGACGCGCATCTTGGCGCACGCCCGGTACAAAGGTCCTGCGGAGAGCTGGCTCGGCCGAATGCTGGCGAAGAAGCCGAAAATGCTGGTCGGGATTGCACTGGCCAACAAGATGGCCAGGCAGCTTTGGGCGATGTTGACAAAGAACGAAGATTACAGGGATCCGGCAATGGCAGCTGCGATGTGAGTATCACGGCGCAGTAAACCTAGTCGGTACAACGGGGGGTGTGAGAGAGCGACGACCTGAATGGGCACAACGATCGAATAGATCTGGGTCGGGGAAACCAGACGATCTCTACGAGCTTGAAGCTCGGGAAGTAGATTCGGACCTGATCCGCGGATCACCATACCGGCCAGCGGCTTCTGAATGTGCCGCACTCAAAGGCCTGACAGAAGAGCGCCTTCGATCACATGCCAGCAGGGTCAAAAGTCTCTTGCATCACGGGCGGCAACCACAGAAGAGATCGGGGGAGCCGTCCGGCAGGCGACCCGCCTCGATCGGGTTGTGATCATCGACCAGGAACAGGAAGACATCGCGATCCGAGGCGTAGAGCGTGGTCGTGTCGCGGCTGATCTCGACATCGGGGTTGTAGACCCCGGTCGACCAGTCGAGCACCCCCGGGACCTTCCAGCGCGTGTCGCCAGTGCCATTGCCCGCGATGCGCTGCACCGCCTCGACCAGCTCGTGGTCGTGGATGCGGCCATAGTCCGGGCCGGTGACCGCGCGCAGTTCCGTGCGACCATCTTCCGTCTCGAAAGTCTTCACCTGCTCAGCGCGATGGTTGGTCAGGCCGTATTGCAGGTTGATCCCTGCCAGCGGCGCGGACAACTGGCGCAGGTAGGAGGCAGGCGCGCCGACGATGCTGGCAAGCTGGCCAAAGGCCCAGTGCGTGGGCGCAACCAGCTCATGCGCTTTCGGCAGGACCAAATGCAGCCGCTCAGCGCTGTCGCGCGCCGCCTCGACCCGGATATCCGCCGTCTGCACCACACGGCTGCGGCTGCGCTCCGACCGACCCTTCACCGATGCCCAGAGATCGTCGAGCGACAGATACCGCTCATCATCTGGCCGATTGAACCATTCGGACGACACCCGCCCGTTCCGCTCCCCCCGGCTCACATCCACCTTCCAGCCACCCGCCCGCGCCGGCTGCATCGGGTCCAGAACTTCCACAACACCCATCGATAATCTCCCGCGACAGGCGCCGGGAGCCACTCTCCCAACCTTCAACCCGTCAACGGAAAACCGGCACGGCTCTCACTCTCGGCAACGTAAGGGGCGGAGAGCAGACCCGAGTGTGTGCGGCATCGCACCTGCAGCATTTCAGAATAGTAGTCATTCGCGCCGGCAGGTGTGCCTACTCTGAGCAAATGGTCCAGCGGGGCGCGGAACTGCCGTTCGGCAGGATCTGGAGCTGCCCAACTGTACACTGACAGCGATCACCCAATGCAGGCAACGAGATTGCAGTCTAACCGCTTTTTGGGCAACCGACTTGAAAGCGAAGCATGCAGTGTGTAAACCTGATTGGCAAGGCAGTGAAGGCTGAAGCCGCTGACCGACGGAACCCGATCCAATTGAGCATTGTTCAGACCATTCTTTTGAAATCGACGGATCCCGGGGTGATTGCTGCCGTATCTTCGGCGCTGAGCGAGGCTGACGGCTATCGGCTGATCTACTGCGAGGATGACCGCACCGCGATCCGGCGGATGGACGAGGTTTTTGTAAACCTGTTCTTGTATGATTGCGGAGACAGCGCACACATCGACGAAAGCGCACTGATCCATTCGCGCCTTGCGCATACCTCCTGCGCCCGGATCGTGGTCTTCGACCCCACAAGCACGCCGGAGGGGTTCCAGCTTGCCAACCGGACGGCCGCCTACGTGTTTCTGTTCAAGCCGTTGGATCCGGCACAGCTGGGTGTCATGGCCAAACGCGCACTGGAGCAGGCGGAACTGGCGCGGCGGCACCGCATCCTCAGCCGCGAGCTGAAAATGTCGCTGGATGAGGATATCTTCCAGACCACTCCCGACGGGTCAGTCCAGGGTGGCTATTCGCAGTTCGAACGGCTGGTCTTCGTCAGCTCGAAGATGGCCGATCTGGTGGCCGAGGCGAAGATGTCGGCCAGCACCAATATGCCCGTGCTGATCCAGGGCGACACCGGCACCGGCAAGGAACTTCTGGCGCGCGCGATCCACTTCAACTCGGGCCGGCGCAAGTCGCCGATGCTGGTGCAGAACTGCGGCGGCATTGCCGAGAACATGCTGCATTCGGAACTCTTCGGCCATGTGCAGGGGGCCTTTCCCGGGGCAATCTCGGACCGGCTGGGCCTGTTTCGGGCGGCGGATGGGGGCACGGTGTTTCTGGACGAGGTGTCCGAGATCTCGCCTCAGTTTCAAGTGGCGCTGTTGCGATTCCTACAAGAGGGCGAGGTCAAGCCCCTGGGGTCGGACACGATGCTGCACAGCGATGTTCGGATCATCGCGGCTTCGAACAAATCGATTGAAAAGATGGTGCAACAAGGCACCTTCCGCCGCGACCTATACTATCGGTTGCGAGGGTTCCAGCTGGACGTGCCCGCCCTCGCCGTCCGGCCCGAGGATATTCCCGTCCTGACCCGGTTCTTTGTCGAGAAATACGCCGGTGTCGTCGGGCGACGGGTCTTGGGGGTGACCACCGATGCGCTGAAGCATTTGGAAGCCTACCCATTTCCGGGCAACGTCCGCGAGTTGGAAACCGAGGTCCAGCGGATGGTGGCGGTTGCCGAACAGGGCGGCTACATCGCGCTTCGGCACCTGTCTGAGAAGATCTCCTCCACTCCGATCAATGATGCGGGTCCGGGTGGGTTCGTGCCCTCGGGCGGCACATTGAAGGACATGGTCGAAAGCCTGGAGCGCGCTATTGTCCTGCAGGCCTTGGATCGAAGCCATTGGAACCAAAGCAAGGTGGCCACAGACCTCGGGCTGTCGCGGGTCGGATTGGCGAACAAGATCAAGCGGTACGATATCAAGCGGGGACGTGGGGGATGACCGAACAGCCTGAGCGATCAGTAGTTGTGCCGTTCCCCGGTTCGCGCTTGGCGAAGGCGCCCGTGAAGCCCCGCGACCTTGGCCTGACTGCCCTGTCGAAAACGCTTGGCCCCGTGGCGATCAGCGCCAAGGGCCATTGGTGTGACCGCTGCAACGGCATCTGGTACAGCTATTTCGGCGAGGCGCGTTGTCCGGTCTGCGGCGGTCGCTGCTAGCGTCGCTGAAAAGTAAGTTTGCACAACCCCTCGCAATGTCGTTTTCAGTTTACACTTCGTTGCAGCAATAGCTCTATCCAGCCTCCCGAGTTGATTTCCCAAGGCTCACTTCCCCGACTAGCATGTCAGTAAGGTCGGTCGCTTCAAAGCCGATCACCTTGGTCGTGCCGCTGTCGTTTTCGGCAGTCGGCGTCATCTACGGGAGGAACGGATGGCTAATCTACTCTGGCTGCAAGGCGGCGCCTGTTCGGGCAATACGATGTCGTTCCTGAACGCCGAGGAACCCAGCGCCTGCGATCTGGTGACCGATTTCGGGATCAACATCCTGTGGCAACCCTCGCTGGGGCTGGAGCTTGGCGACAACGTCAAGACGATCCTGCAGAAATGCATCTCGGGCGAGATCAAGCTGGATATCTTCGTCTTCGAGGGCACAGTCATCAACGCCCCGAACGGCACCGGCGAGTGGAACCGCTTCTGCGGCCGGCCGATGAAGGAGTGGGTCGCCGAGCTTTCGGCGGCCGCCGACTTCGTTGTCGCCATCGGCGATTGCGCGACCTATGGCGGCATTCCCGCGATGGCGCCGAACCCGTCGGAAAGCGTGGGGATGCAGTTCCTGAAGCGCGCCAAGGGCGGTTCGCTGGGTGCCGGGTTCAAGGCGAAATCGGGCCTGCCGGTCATCAACATTCCCGGCTGCCCCGCGCACCCGGACTGGGTAACCCAGATCCTCGTCGCCGTCGCCACGGGCCGTGCGGGCGACCTGACGCTGGATGAATTCCATCGCCCGAAAACGTTCTTCTCGTCCTTCACGCAAACCGGCTGCACCCGGAACATGCACTTTGCCTACAAGGTCTCGACCACCGCCTTCGGTCAACGCAAAGGGTGCCTCTTCTACGACCTCGGCTGCCGTGGCCCGATGACCCACAGCCCTTGCAACCGCATCCTGTGGAACCGCCATTCGTCCAAGACCCGCGCCGGCATGCCGTGCCTTGGCTGCACCGAGCCCGAGTTCCCCTTCTTCGATCTGAACCCCGGCACGGTGTTCAAGACGCAGACGGTGATGGGCGTGCCCAAGGACATGCCGACAGGCGTCGACAAGGTTGGCTACATCAAGCTGACCGCCGCCGCCAAGGGAATGGCCCCCGCCTGGGCCGAAGAAGACATCTTCGTGGTCTGAGCCACGAACAGGGAGCAAACACATGTCAGCAACTGCAGCAACCGTCGAGACGCTCGACATCTCTCCCGTTGGCCGGGTCGAAGGTGATCTGGACGTTCGGGTGGAAATCGAGAATGGCAAAGTCACCAATGCCTGGACCCATGCGGAGCTGTTCCGCGGGTTCGAGGTGATCCTGAAGGACAAGGACCCGCAGGCGGGCCTTGTCGTCACCCCCCGCGCCTGCGGCATTTGCGGCGCGTCACACCTGACCTGCGCCGCCTGGGCGCTGGACACGGCCTGGGGCACCACGGTGCCGCGTAACGCGATCCTCGCGCGGAACCTTGGCCAGATCGTGGAGTCGCTGCAATCGCTGCCGCGCCACCACTACGGCCTCTTCATGATCGACTACACCAACGAAAACTATGCCGCTTCACCCTTCTACGCTGAAGCGGTCAAGCGCTACTCGCCTTTCACCGGCACATCCTATGAGGCTGGCGTGACGATCTCTGGCCGTCCGGTGGAGATCTACGCTCTTCTTGGCGGGCAATGGCCGCATTCGTCCTTCATGGTGCCGGGCGGCGTGATGTGCGCGCCCACCCTGACCGATGTGACGCGCGCCTGGTCGATCCTGGAGCATTTCCGGCAGAACTGGATCGAACCCCTGTGGCTCGGCTGCTCGATGGAGCGGTACGAGGAAATCCAGACGCTGGAGCAATTCGAGGCCTGGCTTGAGGAAAGCCCGAAGCATGCCAATTCCGACCTCGGCCTTTTTTGGCGCATGTCGAAGGAAATCGGCCTGCAGCACTATGGTAAAGGCCACGGCAAGTTCGTGACCTGGGGCTACCTGCCGCATGAGGACAAGTACAACAAGCCTACCATCGACGGGCGGTCCTCGGCGGTGATCATGAAGTCGGGCACCTATGACGGGGCGACCGACACCTTCGGCCCGATGGAGCATATCTTCACCCGCGAAGATACAACCCACGCCTGGTATGATGAAGGCGCGGCGGTCCATCCATTTGACCGCACCACGAAGCCGATCGCCAAGAACAAGGTCGATCCGGCAGGCAAGTATTCTTGGGGCACTGCCGTTCGCCATTCGGAAAGCGGCGCGCTTGAGGCCGGGCCGCTGGCCCGCCGACTGATCGCAGGCAACACCACCGGCCAGGCCTTCCAGCATTCGGATGGCCTTGTCCTCGACATGTACCGCAAGATGGGCGGTGCCTCGATCATGCTGCGCCATTTCGCGCGGATGCATGAACTGTGCATCCTGTACCGTGAGGCCGAGCGCATCCTGCGCGAGTTCCGGCTGAACGACGAGTGGTACATCAAGCCGACCGAACGCGACGGGAAGGGTTGGGGAGCTACCGAGGCGATCCGTGGGGCACTGTGTCACTGGATCGAGGTGAAGAACGGCAAGATCGCCAACTACCAGATCATCGCCCCCACCACCTGGAACGTCGGCCCCCGGTCGGCTGATGGCCAGCGCGGCCCGATCGAAGAGGCGCTGATCGGCACGCCGATCAAGAACAAGCACGACCCGGTCGAAGTGGGCCATGTCTGCCGGTCCTATGACAGTTGCCTTGTCTGCACGGTTCATGCGCATGATGGCCAGACCGGCGAAGAGCTGGCGCGCTTCCGAACCGCCTGATCCGTAGCACGGTGGTCGGGCCTGTCGGCCCGGCCATTGCAGGGTGGATCCAAGGGGAGGGACAAGCCGTGAACAAGGAGACAAGCCTGGCCGACCAGTCGCAGGCATACATCGCGCGCTATGGGGTGACACCTGCCGAGGCCAGCCATGACATGCTGCTTCGGATGATCGAGGACATGTTCGCAGACGGGCTGGTCACCGAAGTTGAACCGTTCCCGGAAACGGACCGGGAGTTCTCAAAGCTCCTCGACATACTGCGCCCGCTGGACGCAAACGCCTTGCGGGAGAAACTGGTGATTTCGGGCTGGCTGCTGGAGCCGTATGGGCCTGACAAGATGCGTTGCCAGGAATGCATGTATTTCCTTGTGCACCGGCGCTGGTGCGATCTGCCGGAACTCAATCTTCCGGCCAAGGCTGACTGGTGGTGCCGCCTGTGGCGCATCTAGGGGAAAAGATGGACCTGGAAACCTTGCGCAAGGATATCGCCGCCCGCCTTGCTGGCGGGCTGGAAACCGAGGTCTGGCCGCGTGCGGGCACCAGCGAAGAGGTGAACGCGATTGTGCGCCGCCTGCAGGTCGAAGCGGGCGATGATCTGGTGGCAAAGCTGGTGATCGGTGGCTTTACCGACCACACCATCGAGGCCGAAGACATGCCGCAACCTTGCGAAACCTGCATGTATTACAAAGTCCACGCCCGGTTCTGCGATCTGCCAGAACTCATGCTGCCGGTCGAGCCGGAATGGTCCTGCAGGCTATGGCGGATCTGACAGAGCCCGACATTATCGTACTTGGCTGCGGGAATCCCAACCGCAGCGATGATGGGGTCGGGCCACGTGTGATTGCCCTCTTGCGCGACAAGTGTTTGCCGCCTCAGGTGCGGCTCTTTGATGTTGGCACAGACGGCATGACAGCAATGTATCGCGCACGCGGTGCCACCCATCTGGTGGTAGTCGATGCGCGGGTGCCTGGCGGCAATCCCGGCGCGGTCTACGAGGTGCCGGGCGAAGTCCTTGCCGCGCCACCTGCCAAGGGCGCGGGCTTGCACGAGTTCCGCTGGGATCATGCACTTTACGCCGGGCGCCGCATCTACGGTGACACCTATCCCGCAACCGTGGTCGTCCTTCTGATCGAAGCGGCGACGCTTGACCTTGGCCTTGCCCTCAGCCCGTCCGTCGAGGCTTCGGCGCAAAGCGTAGCGCAAAGGGTGCGCGGACTGATTGATGATTGGCTGGCCGCATGACCGCGGTGCTTTCGGTTCGGGATGGCTCGATCTACCTGCCCGCGGTGGTGGTCGAGACCTACTTTCGCGGCATCGCTTCGGTGGTGGTGCTGATCCGCGACGGCACTCTGATGATCCTGCCCGTGCATCAGGCAACAGCGGGCGGCTGTCTTCTCAAGCTCCGCAATGCTGCGGGGGACCGCGTGGCGCAAGCGCGGGACGTATTTCAGGATCAGGGTCTGCTGGGGCTGAGCGTGACTGATCTTCCTGCTAACTGGGTATCCGATCAGGGCGCGCTTTGCGCAGAACTGCCGCCTACTATGCAAAGTTGATTTTCAATTGAAGAAGAAAGTAGACAAGGCGCGCAGCAAGTGATCTTCTTTCTGCACAAGAAGACGCGACACGCCTGAGTCGCGCGGGGAGGGTCTACCATGGCTGCAACCAGCCGCACCAAGCAGCAGGTCGATGCTGCGCTGATGGCTGTCGAAGACGCCGACACATCTGACGCTGACAAGGCGCAGATGCTGATGGAGATTGCGATGGGCCTGCAGCAGGCCCCGCGCGAACCGGCAGACCTGCACGCCGCTGTTGACCTTTATCTCAAGGCTCTGACGCTTGTCCCTCCGGGCGAAGTGCTGGGCGGGGCGCGCATTCGGGCGCGTCTTGCCACAGCGCTGATGGCGGTGCCGGCCAAGGATGCCGAGCCGATGAAGGCCGCCCGCGCGGAAATCACCACGGCCATCGCGACCCTGACCGCTGAAGGCTCCAACGCGGAGATCGCGGAAGCCGAGATGAACCTTGGCCTGATCTGCCAGACCCTCGCCGGATGGGGCATGATGCCGATCCAGCCCGCAATCAGCGCCTATCAGCGCGCGCTGCGGACCTTTGACAAGGCGGCTTACCCGAAGGAATTCGCGATCCTGCAGAACAACCTGGCCACCGCCTTCATGTCGATGCCCTTCACCGACGACAGCGGCAAGCTGCGCGAGGCTTTGGCGGTGCAAGCGTTCGAAGAGGGGCTGCGCGTCGTCACCCTGATCGACCATCCGGTTGAATATGCCATGCTGCAGAACAACCTCGGCAATGCGCTGCAGTATGTCTCGACCGCGCACCGGGTGGAAAACTGCTTGCGCGCGCTTGATGCCTATGACGAGGCGCTGAAGGTCCGCACGCTGCGCGACATGCCCGAGGCCTATGCCAACACCATCGCGAACAAGGCCAACTGCCTTGCAAACCTGCCCGACGATCTGGAAAACCCCGAAGCCGGCAACCCGCGCCATGTCCAGGAGGCTGTCGCCCTTCTGCGTGAGGCGCAAGGCATCTTTCAGCAGCGTGGGGAGGCCGAGAAGGCCCGTTCCGTTGCCGAGGCGATCGCCGACCTGACCTCGGCACTGGCGCCGCACAGCGCCTTTGCCTCGCACCAAAGCCATTGACACGAGACCAAAAGGAACCCCGCGCGTGACTGTTATCCTCTCCCTCATCCTTGGCCTTGCGGCCGCCCTTGGTGCCGGGGCCCTCTCGGGCATCCGCATCGGCAAGGACGCCCTTGGCACGGAACTCGCCGCCTATATGGGCGGGCTTTACGGCATCATCTCGGGCAGTGTCGCGGTCGTTCTGACCGTGCTCGTGCTGTCCCTGACCTGAGGAGGGCGCGCATGTTCGGCATGGCAATGAACTCTGCGAAGCAATTCTTCGCGGGCAAGCTTTTCAAAGACAACCGCATGGTGATCCGGCAACTGGCCATTGGCGCGGGTGCAGGTTTGATCGTTGGGCTGGTCCTGGGGCAGTTTGCGCCGATGTGGCTGGCGGCGATTGCGGCGGGGGCGGTGGCGGGGATCGCACAGCCGGTTCTCCTCAAAGACGTGAAGTACGCGTGAAGCCATGAAGGACGCCTCGCTCCCCGCCGCAGATGCCCCCAGCCTTGACCGGCTGCTGGGTGATCTGCGCGCGTTGGAGGCGCTGGCGGAGCATTGGGACGATGCGGCCCGAATGGGCGCGAAGGCCCAGACCGAAGCACTGGATGCGCTGAACGCCGAGGCCTTTCGCCGCCTAATCCGCAGTCTGAAATCCCAGCCAGGCTTCGGCGCGGCCCTGGCCGAGGCGGCGCGGGATGAGGTTGTCTATGCCGTCCTCCGCCGTCACGGTATCCTGAAACCTTCGCTTTTCGAGCGGGTCGAGGCGGCGCTGGAAACCGTGCGCCCGATGCTAGCGAGCCATGGCGGCAATGCCGAGGTGGCCGCAGTTGAAGGGTCCCGTGCGGATATCCGGTTTCTCGGGGCCTGCGATGGCTGCCCTGCCTCGCAACTGACCTTCTACGCCGGTGTGAAGAAGGCCATTCAGGACGCGGTGCCTGAAATCACCGATGTGCGGCAGGCCAAGGGTCTGGGTGGTGGCGGGGCGGATACGGTGCATTTCACCTCACCTTTCGCCGAAACGCTCGGCGGGGCCTGGCACAACGCGCTGGACCTTTCGCGCCTGCCCGATGGCGCGGTGCTGTTCGAAACCGTTGGGGGTGAGGGGGTCATCCTCTCGCGCCATGGCGATACCGTGACCTGTTTCCGCAACGCCTGCGCCCATATGGGGCTGGAGATGACCGATGGCGCGCTGGAGGGTGGCATCCTGACCTGCCCGTTCCACGGCTTTCGCTATGCGCTGGAAAGCGGCGAATGCCTGACCGCGCCCGAGGTGCAGCTTCATGCCCATGCCGTGCGGGTGATCGGGTCGCGGGTCCAGATCAGGATCGTGCCATGAAGGTGTCGCTGGCCCCTTCCTTCTCGCCGATCAAGGCCGAGGGCACGATCACGCAAGGGGCGCCGCTGCTGGATCCCGCAGGTGCGCGGGTGATCCTTGGCACCGATGGCGGGATGCTGGCCGATCCGATCACGCCCGCAGCACACCGCCTGTTCGGCCCGCGCGGGGTGTGCCTGCACCCGGATGGTTCGCTCTGGGTGGCCGACACTGGGCATCACCGGGTGCTCGGCTGGCACAAGGTGCCCGAGGTGGACGACACCCCCGCTGATCTCCTTGTGGGCCAGCCTGCCTTTGGGCGCGAGGGGCGCAATGCCAAGGGGCCGGTCACGGCTGCCACCCTGAACGTGCCGACGGGGGTCGTTGCGTTTCGTGGCGGGCTGGCGGTTGCGGATCCCTGGAACCATCGGGTCCTGATTTGGCAGCAGTTGCCGACCGGACCGGACAGCGCGGCCGACATCATCCTGGGCCAATCCGCCGCCGATGGTGCCCTGGCCAATCGGGGGGCCGATGCGCCCACCGCCGCCACACTGCACTGGCCCTATGGCGTGGCCGAGGTCGATGGGCGGCTCGTGGTATGCGATACCGGCAACCGCCGGGTGCTGGTCTGGGACGACCCGGCAAGGACTGGCCAGCCTGCTGACCTCGTCCTTGGGCAAGACAGCTTCACCTGCCGGGATGAGAATGCGGGGGCCGCCGTCTCCTCCCGCTCCATGCGCTGGCCGCATATGGCGGTGGGCTGGCAAAGTGGCTTGGCGGTGGCCGATGCCGGCAACAATCGGGTGATGGTCTGGGACGCTTTGCCTGCGGCCAACGGCCAGCCCGCGGATGCCGTACTGGGCCAGGGCGCGATGCAGGACTGCGACCTGAACCGCGCGGCCTATTACCCCTCGTCGATGGCGATGAACATGCCCTATGCGCTGGCGGTGCTGCAGGGCAGGCTGGTGGTGGGCGACACCGCCAACTCACGCCTTCTGGGGTTCTCTGACACCGGCATGGGCGCCGATGCTGACCGGCTGACCGGCCAGCCGGATTTCGCCGCCAAGGGCGACAACCGCTGGGGCATGGCCGAACGGGACAGTCTGTGCTGGCCTTATGGCCTGTCCGCGCTTGGGTCCACTGTCGCGGTGGCCGACAGCGGCAACAACCGCGTGCTGATCTGGGATGTTGCACCATGAGGGGCGCGCAGGTCACCGTGCGGGGGCAGGTGCAGGGCGTGGGGTTCCGCCCTGCCGTCTGGCGGCTGGCGCAGGAAATGGGCCTTGCGGGCGACGTGAAGAACACCGCCGAGGGCGTGGTGATCCGCCTCTGGGGCGACGGCCTTGCCACCTTCCCCGACCGTCTGCACGCAAGCCTTCCCGCCCTGGCCCGGATCGAGGAATTGCGGGTGGAGCCGTTGGAGGCCGAGGCCCCAGCAGGCTTTGACATCGTGGCCTCCGAGGGTGGCGAGATGCGCGGCTCGGTCACCCCCGATGCCGCGACCTGCCCTGATTGCCTCTCCGAGATCCGCAACCCGTTTGAGCGCCGCTACCGCTATCCTTTCACCAATTGCACCAATTGCGGCCCGCGCTTTTCAATCGTCACCGCCGCCCCCTACGACCGGGCCAAGACCACCATGGCGCCCTTCGACCTCTGCGAGCCCTGCGCGACTGAGTACCGCAACCCCGCCGACCGCCGCTTTCACGCCCAGCCCGTCGCCTGCGGCCGCTGTGGTCCGCAAATCTGGATCGAAAAGCTGGGGCGAGGGGCGGTGCAGCACGAGGCCTTCTCGATGCTCGACGACATCGACGCGACCGGAGGCATGATCCTGAACGGCCATATCGTGGCGATCCGGGGGCTGGGCGGCGTGCATCTGGCTTGCGATGCGACCAATGCTGAGGCCGTCGCCGAACTTCGCCGCCGCAAGGGCCGGGCGGGCAAGGCCTTTGCCCTGATGGCCCGCGATCTGGGAGTGGTGCGGGAATACTGCGAAGTGTCGGAAGCCGAGGCCGCCACGCTCAGCGGCCCCGAAGCCCCGATCGTGCTTCTGAAGTCACTGCCAAACAGCCTGCCGGGCAGCATCGCGCCGGGGCTGGACCGGCTGGGCGTGATGCTGCCCTACACGCCTTTCTACCACATGATCCTGCGCCGGATCGGGCGGCCCGTGGTGATGACATCGGGCAACCCCTCGGGCCAGCCGCAGTGCATCACCAATGAGGACACCCGTGCACGTCTGGCCGAGATCGCCGATTTCGCCTGCCTCCACGACCGCGAGATAGCGAACCGCATTGATGACTCGGTCGTCCGGGTGGATCTTGGCCGCCCGCGCCTCTTGCGCCGTGCCCGGGGCTATGCGCCCGCAGGTCTGCCCCTGCCGGAAGGGTTTTCACGCGACCTGCAAGTGCTCGCCATGGGGTCCGAGGTGAAGAACACCTTCTGCCTGGTGAAGGGCGGGCAGGCGATCCTGTCGCAGCACATGGGCGATCTCGAGGATGCGGCGACCCATGCCGATACCGGCCGCAACCTTGACCTTTACACCCGGCTTTTCGACCACGCTCCCGATATCATTGCCGTGGACCAGCACCCGCAGTACCTCTCCACCCAAGCCGGTTACGCCCGCGCCGAAGGTCGCCCGGTGATCGCGGTCCAGCACCACCACGCCCATATCGCCGCCTGCCTCGCCGAAAATGGCCGCGCGCTTGATGCGCCCCCGGTCCTTGGCATCGCGATGGATGGCACGGGCCTTGGCGATGACGGCACGATCTGGGGCGGTGAGTTCTTGATCTGCGACTATCGCGGCTATCGCCGCGCGGGCAGCCTGAAACCGGTGGCTCTGCCCGGCGGCGCGGCAGCGGTGAAGGAGCCCTGGCGCAACGCCTATGCGCATCTGATGGCGCAGATGGGATGGGCGGAACTCTCGATGAATTTCGACGGGTTGGAGATTCACCAACGCCTGTCGGATATCCCCCGCGCGACGCTGGACGCGATGATCGCCAAGGGACAGAACACGCCGCTCTCCACCTCATGCGGCAGGCTTTTTGATGCGGCGGCGGCGATTGCGGGCCTCGCCTGGGGGCCGCAAAGCTATGAGGGTGAGGCGGCGATGAGGTTCGAGGCGGCCATCGACCCTTCGGCCATGAACGAACCCGAGGACCTCGCCTATCCCTTCTCGACCCCGCTCCTCGGCGGGCGCGGGATGCCCTACATCGAGCCGCTGGCGGTCTGGCGGGCAATGCTGGGCGATCTGATCCTTGAAACCCCGGTCGGGGTGATCGCGGCCCGCTTTCACCGGGGCCTCGCCATGGCCGTCGTGCGGATGGCCGAACGGATCACCAAGGATACCGAGATCGACACCATTGCCCTCTCGGGCGGCTGCTTTCAGAACGCCACGATTTTTACGCTTGTTCATCAGGGGCTTGAGGCCAGCGGCAAGCAGGTTCTCAGCCACGCAAAGGTCCCGGCGAATGACGGCGGACTGGCCCTGGGTCAGGCGGTCATCGCCCTGGCCATCACTCAAACGGAGAAAACCCCATGTGCCTAGGCATCCCCGGACAGATCGTTGAGATCGCCGACGCCGCTCGAAAGCTCGCCATTGTCGAGGTGATGGGCGTGCGGCGTCAGGTCAATGTCGCCTGCATCCTGAAGGAGGAACCGATTGAGGCCCTGATCGGCGCCTGGTCGCTGATCCATGTCGGCTTTGCGATGAGCCGGATCAACGAAGAGGAGGCCGCGCTGACGCTCGACATCCTGCGCCAACTTGGTGAGGCGCAGGAAGAAATCGAGGCGATGCGCGCGTCCGAGAGGATGCTCGCATCATGAAATACGCCGACGAATTCCGCGATCCGGTCGCCGCGCGCGGCGTGCTGGCGGCCATCGCCCGCGTCACCGACGAGATCGGGGCGACCAAGGAAAAGCCCGTCCACATTATGGAAATCTGCGGCGGGCATACCCATGCGATCTTCCGTTACGGGTTGGACAAGCTGACCCCGCCGGGATTGGAATTCATCCACGGCCCCGGCTGCCCGGTCTGCGTCCTGCCGATGAGCCGGATCGACGAATGCGTCGAAATCGCTGAACGCCCCGGTGTGATCATGACCACCTTCGGCGATGCAATGCGGGTGCCGGGGCGGCGGAAATCGCTGATCCAGGCCAAGGCGGATGGGGCGGATATCCGCATGGTCTATTCGCCGCTCGATGCGCTGGAGCTTGCCCGCCGCAACCCCGACCGCGAGGTGGTGTTCTTTGGCCTGGGGTTCGAGACAACGACTCCTTCGACCGCGTTGACCATCCTCCAGGCGGCGGCGGACAACCAGACCAACTTTTCCATCTTCTGCAACCACATCACCGTGCCGCCGCCGATCAAGGCGCTGCTGGATGACCCGCATATGGTGCTGGATGGCTTTGTCGGCCCCGGCCATGTGTCAATGGTCATTGGTATCCATCCTTATGACTTCATCGCGCGGGACTATGGCAGGCCGATCGTCGTGGCGGGGTTTGAACCTTTGGACCTCCTCCAGTCCGTCCTGATGGTGCTGGAACAGATCCGCGATGGCCGGGCAGAGGTGGAGAACCAGTATTCCCGCGTCGTACCTGATGATGGCAACCCCGTTAGCATCGCCGCCTGCGCCGAGGTGTACGAGCCGCGCCCCAGTTTCGAATGGCGGGGGCTGGGAGAGATTGACGCCAGCGGGTTGCGCATCCGTCCGAAGTACGCGGCATTCGATGCCGAGGTGAAGTTCGGCATTGGCTACGGCAAAGGCCCCCGCGCCGTGGCGGAACCGGAAGGCTGCCGTTGCGGCGATGTGATGACCGGCCGGATCAAACCCCACGCCTGCCCGCAATTCGGCAAAGGCTGCACCCCGGAAATGCCGCTTGGCGCGCTGATGGTCAGCTCTGAAGGGGCCTGCGCGGCCTATTACCAATATGGCGGCCTCAGGCTGGAGGAGGCGGTATGAACGCAGGTCTCCGCCCCGCCCGCCGCGTGGTGGCCGACCGGGTCACGTTGGCGCATGGCGGCGGCGGCAAGGCGATGCGCGATCTGATCGAGGATGTCTTCACCTCGGTATTCGCCCCGCCAGGGATGGAGGATCAAGCGCGGCTAATGCATCCTTCGGTCCTGGAACCCGGCGCGCAGCTGGCCTTTACCACTGACAGCTTCGTCGTCTCACCCATGGAGTTTCCGGGCGGCGATATCGGCACCATAGCCGTCTGCGGCACGGTCAACGATCTGGCCGTGGGCGGCGCGCGGCCGCTGTGGCTGTCGGCGGCCTTCATCATCGAGGAAGGCGTGCCGATCTCCACCCTGCGCCGGATTGCGGCCTCTATGCAGGCGGCGGCAGAAGCGGCAGGGGTGCGGATTGTCACTGGCGATACCAAGGTGGTCGGCAAAGGCTCCGGCGACGGGGTCTTTGTCACCACCTCAGGCGTCGGGGTGATCCCGCCGGGGCGCTGCCTCATCGCGTCCTCGGTGCAGCCCGGCGATGTGGCGATCGTGAACGGTGTGCTCGGCGACCATGGCGCGGCGATCCTTGCCGCGCGCGGCGACATGGCCTTGACGACGGATATCCAGTCCGACTGCCAGCCGCTGAACCACCTGATGGAGGCCGTTCTCCAAGCTGCCCCCGGAGTGCGCTGCGCTCGCGATGCCACGCGCGGCGGCCTCGCCTCGGCCCTCAATGAGATCGCCGATGCAGCGGGTGTGGGGGTCGAGATCATGGAGGCCCACCTGCCCTTGCGCGCCGAGGTGAAAGGGGTTTGCGAGATCCTTGGTCTCGATCCGCTCTATCTGGCCAATGAGGGGACGCTGGTCCTGTTCGTACCCGAGGGTCAAGCCGAGACCGCGCTAGCCGCCATGCAGGCGACCGAGGCGGGGCGCGGGGCCTGCGTCATCGGGCGCGCCACCACCGCCCATCCGCGCACTGTCGTCATGAAGACCGTTTTCGGGGGCGGGCGTATCGTCGACATGCTGGTGGGCGAGCAACTGCCCAGAATTTGCTGACCAAATCGAAAACACAGGAGAGGGACAATCATGAAAAAGTTGACCAGCGGCCTTGCCGCCATTCTGGCCTTGCTGCCCGCGGCGGCGAAGGCCCATACCGGAACCGGCGCGCATATCGACGCGATGCACGGCTTTCTGCACCCGCTGACCGGCCTCGACCATGTGCTTGCGATGGTCGCCGTAGGGGTCTTTGCGGCGCAGCTTGGCGGGCGGTCGCTTTGGGCTGTGCCTGCGGCCTTTGTGCTGGCGATGGTGGCGGGCGGTGCGCTTGGGTACTTCGGAACACCGCTCCCGATGGTCGAGCAGGGCATCGCGCTTTCAGTCATCGTCATGGGCCTTGCCGTGGCCTTCGGGATGAAACTGCCGGTCGGTCCTGCAATGGCGCTGGTCGCGGTGTTCGCGGTGTTCCACGGCCATGCGCATGGCGCTGAAGGAAGCGGTGCCGGGTCGTTCCTTGGCTACGCTGCGGGCTTTGTGGTGGCGACCGCGCTTCTGCATGCGGCTGGGGTCGTGCTTGGCCGGACGCTGGAACGCCTTGGCGGCGGGCTTGCGCTCAACTCGCGCCGACTGGTGGGTGCGGTGGGTGCCGTCGCCGGTGCCGCGATCCTGATGGGCTGACCGCTGTTGGCGGGGCCATCCCCGCCAACCCAACAAAAGGACTGGACCCATGCATGAGCTTGGGATGGCGCGCAGCATCGCTGCGATCGTTGAGGAACATGCGCGCGGCCGGCCGATAAAGGGCGTGCGGGTCGCCATTGGGCCGCGCGCCTGCATCGAAAGGGATGCCCTGGCCTTTTGCTGGGACATCGTGACGGACAAGACAGTGCTGGCGGGTGCGACCTTGGGCTTCATCGACGCCGAGGGGGACACTTTCACCGTGCGGGATTTCGAAATCAGGGAGGAAGCGTGATGTGTGGTGTCTGCGGCTGTGCCGATCCGAAGAGCGAAGTCTCGATGACCAACGTGGACACTGGGGCCACGCAGCTTTTGCGTGCGTCCGGTCAAAGTTTGGCCGATGCACATGCCTTTGCGCATGCCCATGGATTGCCGCATGACCATCTGCATGATCACGATCACGATCATGGTCATGATCATCATCATGCGCATGATCACTCACATCACGGCCACAGCCACGATCATTCGCATGACCACTCGCATCACGGCCATAGTCACGATCATCCGCATGATCATGTGCTGGAGCAGCACCCGGCCGGAAACCATGTGGCACTCGAAGCCGCGATCCTGGGCAAAAACGATGCCATCGCCGCCCGCAACCGGGGCTGGTTCGAAGGTCGCGGCGTGCTGGCACTGAATTTCGTTTCCTCGCCCGGTTCGGGCAAGACCGCCCTTCTGGAAGCGACGATCAAGGCGCTGAAAGATCAGGTCGCGATCTCGGTCATCGAAGGCGACCAGATGACCACGAATGACGCCGACCGCATCCGCGCCGCCGGTGCGCCGGCCATTCAGGTCAACACGGGAGCAGGTTGCCATCTCGAGGCCGACATGGTCGCCGAAGCCGCCCGCGCATTGAACCCTGCGCCAGGCTCGCTCCTCCTGATCGAGAACGTCGGCAACCTCGTATGCCCCGCGATGTTCGACCTTGGCGAGGCGATGAAGATCGCCGTGATCTCGACCACCGAGGGCGAGGACAAGCCCTTGAAATACCCCCACATGTTCCGCGCCGTGGGCATCGTGATCATCAACAAGATGGACCTTGCCCCCCATGTCGGGTTTGACGAGGCCGCCTGTCGCGCCAATATCGCGACTGTGAACCCGAAGGCCGAAATCATCGAGGTTTCCGCTCGGACCGGAGCGAACTTTGGTGCCTGGACAGAGCGGCTCCAGTTCCTTCTGGCAGAGGCGAAAGCACGGTTCTGACGAGAGGCTTGGCCGAAGCCAGACCTACGGGTGTGGAACTAAAGGGAGGCCCCAGTGTGGAGTGGCCACTTTGCAGATCATTATGACATAGCTGGTGATAATCACGAACGGCGGCCAATGGGATTTTGCACCGCAGCGCCACTTCAGCGCTGAATGACCGGTTTGGGCCGAAAGCAACCGAAGCCGGCGGGTTGCCCCGCCGGACCCGAGGCGGAGACCCCATTCTTAGAACGGGATCTCGTCGTCGCGGTCGACCAGTTCGGGGTTTTCGTTCTCGGTCGCTTTTGGTCGGCTGAGAAAGTCGACCTTCTCAGCGATGATCTCGCAGCCGTAGCGGTCCACGCCGGTTGCGTCGGTCCACTTGGTGTAGTGGATACGGCCGTGGACCATGACCTTCATGCCCTTCTCGCAGTGCTCTGCGACCATCTTGCCGAGACCGTTGAAGCAGGTGATGCGGTGCCATTCGGTGTCCATGACCCGGTAGCCGTTTTCGTCGCGGATCGCGCGGCCTTCCGAAAGGCGGGGACGCGAGGTGGCCAGGGTGAAGTTGGTGATCTTCGTGCCGCCCTGGGTGGTGCGGACTTCGGGCTGCTGACCGATATTGCCGGCGAGGATGACGATGTTCTGCATTTGGTAGCTCCTGTTTTTCCTGTCCCTGGGACCGTCCCTTCGACAAGACCCGAAAGAAGCCTGTCGGATGAGGCGTGCACGGCTGGGCCATCAGACCAGACGGAAACCCCCAAAGGTCCGGGGTGGAGCGGACAGGAAGCAAACGGCGGCCAACACGGCCCGGACTGACGCGGGGTTGCACGATTGAACCCGAACAGGATTAGGGGATTGTCAGTCGAAGGGATGGCACCGGGGACAGGAGTGATCGGGGGCTCTAGCTGAACATGTCTTCCCTCGCCCTGCTAAGACGGTAAACCCAAAGTCCTTACCACTAGAGCGTGTCGCGTTTAATTGGTTCTGTATCCTGCGGCCTTGAAGAAGTTGTAGCACTCCTCGTCGCTGAACAGGTCGCACACCTGCCCGACCGCCTGCCAAAGTTCATGATAGGTTCGGGCGGCAGCTTTTCTGAGCAGCGCCTTCAGCTTCGAGAATGCCATTTCGATGGGGTTCAAATCTGGGCTGTAGGGCGGCAGGAACAGGAACCACGCGCCGATGTCGCGCAAGGCTTTGGCGGCTGTCGGGCTCTTGTGGCTTGACAGATTGTCGAGGATGACGACGTCGCCGGTCCTCAGCGTTGGCACCAGCTGGGTCGTGACATACAGGTCGAACATTTCCCTATTCATCGCGCCGTCGATCACCCAGGGTGCATCGAGCCGGTCATGGCGCAGGGCACCGATGAATGTCTGGGTGCGCCAATGCCCGAATGGTGCGTGATCGACCAGGCGCTGCCCGCGCGGGGCCCAGCCGGTGGTCTTGGCCATGTTGGTCTTCACCGAAGTCTCGTCGATGAAGGCCAGTCTTTCCAGATGCCTGGCCATGAAGGGCTGGCGTTTGCCGATCCAGATGCGGCGCAGGTCGGCCACGTCCTGGCGCTTCTGCTCAAGCGCTTGAAGGTCTTTTTTTGTGTGACAGCCCGAGCCTGAGCAGCAGCCGGCCGACGGACGAGCGGTGCACTTCCAATCCGTGGTCTGCGGCCAGTTCCGCCGTCAGCGCGTCAATTGTCAGATCAGGCTGCGACGTGATCCGTCTCTGCACCCAATCCGTGACACCTGTCAGCTTGCCGCGCCCGGGATTGCCCTGCCGCTTCGGCGCAAGCGATCCGGTCTCGCGCCTGAGGCGCACCATGTCGTTGACGAACTTGATCGAAACACACAGACGCCGCGCCGTTTCGGTGTGCGTCTGACCCTGCTCTACAAGCCGCACAGCACGGTCGCGCAACTCAACAGGATGCGGTTTACCCATCTCTTACCCCCATATCCGCCTCCAAGACATGGAATCACAGGATGATCGATATGGGAATCCAGAATCCGATCAGGGGCGACATGCTCTAGAGCGGCTGATCACCTCAGAGCCCTTTTGCTTGCCATTCGCGAACCAGCCCGATCGGAGTTGCGAGCCCGCGCCGTGACGGCTATCCCAAGGGCATCATTTTGGACACGAGGCACCCATGGCTGAATTCAACATCGAGACACTGTCGCTCAAAGAGCTCAAGAGCCTGCAGAAGGATCTGGCCAAGGCTATTTTCACGTTTGAGGATCGTCAGAAAAGCGATGCCCGAAGCAAGCTCGAGGTCATTGCCAAAGAGATGGGCTATTCTCTTGCCGAACTGGTCGGCACTGAGGTGAAACCCACTCGTGCGCCCGCTGCCGCGAAGTACCGGCATCCAGAAAACGCGGCCCTCACCTGGTCAGGCCGGGGGCGCAAGCCGCTGTGGTTTGTCGCATCCCTTGACGCAGGTAAATCGCCCGAGGACATGGCAGTCAACTGACCGCCTGTGCGTGACCGAGCAGTGGGACGTTCGTGATAACAAAACCGGGTGTTGTGAACATGTCGGCTCCGTCATGTTCATAGATTGAAAAAGTCGTACCCAGAAAGGGGCCCCTGCCCTATCTGCAGCAATGCATGGCACCCAGCAGAGCACCTCGTTAAGGAGTTAAGGCGCAGGCATGCGCATTTTCATTCCTTGGATTTCGGGATGCCGACACGCCGTCGGCGCCTTGTGCCTGTGAGGCTCTTGAGCCGAGACAGGCGAAAGGCCCGGAGGCGCGTTCGCGCCGTGCCCGGGCCTTCTTAACGACCGCGGGCATTACGCCCACGGGTCGATCTCAACAAGCACCTGAACCTCGTCGCCGTCGATTTCATCGGCGGGGACGGCACCATAGGTTCCATCCCCTGCCTGAAAGACGACGATCGAAACCATGAGCGTGGCGGCGAGGGAGGCGGCGAAGGCGTGTGCATCTTTGCGGGACATCTGTTTTGGCTCCTGCTGGGAGGCGAGGGACCATCCCCCGCGCTGACAGGAACCCGCAGGACCAAAGACGGGCTGACATCACCGGGTGCGTTCGGGCTTGCCCCGAATCCGGCCGGCGGCACGGGCTCACCCCGTAGTCCGAGCCCTTGTGGCTTGATCTCGAAGACTGGATTTGGGCCAAGGAAGGGACTGGCAAGCGGGGGATGGTACTTTGACACAAGGAGCCGAATTGTCCCGCTGATACTCACCCCGCCAGCCTCGCAGACATGCTTTTGGTTGACCGAGGCCTTACTGGGGATGGAGCCTTTGGTGCCCCGTGCAGATGCGCGGGACAGGTTGGTGCTGGATGAGAGGCCCGGTGCGACGGGCCCCCTTGGTCTCTGAGAAGGTTCTGGCGGCGATACGCGCCTCCCCTGCCCCGTCACCGCAATCGTCGCCAACGATCTCGAGCCGCGCGTTGCGATAGCCCTCCTTGGCTATCCAAAGCTCCGCCGCTGTGACGGATGACGCCAGGTGCAAAAGCTCGGTGCTGCCCCCAAAATCCAGAAGCACACAGACCTGCCCCACCTTGGGCTCCTCGACCACCTCAAAGCTGAGCTGGCTGTCGGCCGAATGACTGCGCATGATCGTGACGAGGATGACCCCCTCCGAGGAGAAGTTGCCTTCATGCAACGTGAAGGACGCCGGGGCCGTCCAGGTCGGAAAGGGCCGCGGCGGCTCCTTTTTTACCAGACGACCAACACCGTTGGACCTTTCCCAGGCCGCCAGCTTTTTGGTGAAGCGTGCAGGCGGTTTGGGACTGCCATCAGTGTAACGAATGAGCGCGCCCAAGGGCGCTTGGTCGATTATCTTAATTGCGGACATGATTCCTCATCCTTAATGCGAACATTCGCACTCATCATATTGATATTGTTGTGTTTTGCTGTGATTGAGGGCGGGTTCTCCCGCCCTCGAGGGCTCAGATCACTCCGCAGCCATCAGCGCGGTGCTTTCCACGGGCAATTCGGCCGTCAGGAAGGCAGGCAAGTCGATCTCAGCGTCAATGTCAGCAGCGCCCAAGGGTCCTTCGTTCAAAGCCCCCTGCCCTTCTGCAACGACATCACCGTCCTGTGCGACAAGATCACTGCGCCGCAGAACCTCCGGCAACCAACCGCTACCCTTGAGCAAGCGCTCGGCTTCCGTGGCCATCTCGCCCTTCTTCAGATGGTCGAGCAATTGCGCGGTGCCTTCCCCCTTCGCCTCACGCAAGGCTTCAAGGATTCGCGCCTTGGGAACCCGGTTCAGATAATTGTCCGCCGTCGGCTCCCAGCCTGCCGCGACCATGTCGAGATCGACGGCTTCAGCCACGATCTCCGCCTGCGCCATGCGGCGGGTCAACCCGCTGACCGAGATGCCCGCACCGTAAGGGTTCACCTTCTCATGCAGCGCATTGATCCCGAAGCTCAGGCAATGCGCCAGCAGAGCCAGACGGCTGGCCTGATCGAGGGCCGAGAGATAATCCCAGAGCACAGCATCGTTGCCAAGCGGCAGATCGGCCTCCCACGCAGAATGACGATCGTCCACGGCCTTGGCCACCGGACTGTCCTTTAGATCAGGCGCCTGAGCCGACATGTAGACGGTACGCACAGAAACCTCCAAGCAACTGCCCGAAGCCCCGGAACTGCGGAAGGTGTCATTGACCAGCTTAATCAGCAGCAGCGTCAGGGCCACGTCGGGCGAACGCCCAATCGCCTCGCGCAAGGCGAGGGTGCGATGTGCGGTCAGCTCCATGACGAGACGCTCAGGCAAAGGCTTTAATGCGCCATCGTCCTCATCGTCTGGCAGCCCGGCGCTGAACGGCTGGCCCCCAGAAGTGATGACGGTGGCCGCAGACGGACCAGCGGATAGCTGATGGGCCAAGACGTCAGCATCAGTCCCCTGCCCTTCTGCACCCAGTTCATCGCTGAAGTAGGCCATGGTCTCTTCGCGAGGCTCATCCTCCGGCCGGACATAGCCGCGATAGACAGCTAGGCTGCCATCCCGGTCGAGCGTCACGAAGACTCCGGCGCGACCAACCTCTGCCGCATCGAAGATCAGCGGACGCCGCTCAAAGGCTTCCATCGCAGCTTCCAGCTCGCCAAGCCGAGTGTCGATCTCCTCGGGGTATTCGTCCTGACCAGAGTATTCCTCTTCAAGCATCCGATACTCCGCGAGTAGCTTGGCGTGGTCTGCAGCTTCATCCGCGCTCAGAGGTGAGGGATCGCCAACCAGACGCCGCAGACCGTGACTGTAGCCGTAGGGCAGGTCAGTGGACACCTCGATCCACTTCCAACCCTCAGCAGCGATTGCCTGCGCCTTGGCTTGCAGCTTGTCCGCGACCAATCGGTCGAGCAGGGCAGGGTCCTCCAACCAGCCCCCATCATCGCCTTGGAAGAGATCGCGCAGGACAACGCCACCCGCGGCCTCATAGGCATCAACACCGACAAACACCGCGCGCCGATCCGAAGCCCGCACAGAGGTTTCCGTCAACATGCGCCGGATCGAGTAGGGCTCTTTGTTCCAGGAGTTCTTCACCGCCTCCCAGACCTGAACTTGACGCCCGTGATCGGAGTTCACCGTGAAGGCCATCAGCTGTTCCAGCGTCATGCCATCTTCGGCATAGACATCCAGAAGGGCAGGGGCCACGGAAGCGAGTTTCAACCGCTGCTTCACGATCTGCGGCGTAACGAAGAAGGCCGCCGCAATGGCTTCCTCGCCCTGACCCTTCTCCCGCAAAGCAACAAAGGCGCGGAACTGATCGAGCGGATGCAATGCAACGCGCTGCATGTTCTCAGCCAAGGAGTCGTCCTCGGCCAGAATATCTGATGTCACATCACGCAACACACAAGGCACAGGCGCAGTCTTTGCCAAACGCTTTTGCTTCACCAGCAACGACAGCGCCTGAAAGCGCCGACCGCCAGCCGGGATCTCGAACTTGCCGGTCTCGACGCCATCGGCATCCAACACAGGCCGCACGCTCAGGCCTTGCAACAAGCCGCGACGAGCGATGTCCTCGGCCAACTCTTCAACTGAGACACCGGCCTTGATGCGCCGGACGTTGGACTGGCTCAGCACCAGCTTGTCAAAGGGGATGTCCCGCGAGGACGACAGGGTGATCTTCTGGGCAGCTTGGGCCATCAGGTCTTCTCCACGACGGGCGCCGGGAGCCACTCTCCCGATCTCACTTCCCGCCACCCTCAAACCAACCATTCTCTCACTTTTGTACTGGACATAGGTGCCAACGACAGACCGGCAGGGCGGCGCGTTTCAGTTGGATGATTTATGTACCAACGCAAAGTTGGCCATGGCCAACTCATGTCTTGGTGCAACCGGCTAGGATCCTCGATAGGTAGCTATCAGGGCTTTTGACCTGGTCGATTTTGCAGGCCATTTGATCTGCCACCTGAATGGCTTCTGCCAGGCCAAGCAAAGACACCGCCCTACCCAAAAGAGCGCTGTCTATTCTCAGCATCTTACCAAATTCAAATAGCAGCTGTAGGAGGCCGTGTTCTGTGGTGGGGTGGTCTGGATAAAAGGCCGGGATTTCGGTCAAGCAAGCCCACAGCTCTGTCATCGAGCGCGGTAAGGTTTTTTTTGTATATGATTTTTGAGTCTCTTTGTGCCGGACATTTTGTCCGTCTGAGCCGGTCGTTTTCTTCGAGTTAGAAGACGGTGCTTGTTCTTGGCCTTGTTCGTGTTCTAGATCGTTGGCCGTGGCCAACTCTTCCAAATGCGGTACGCTTGGAGTGACTACCTTACTCTGCAGGATGCATTTAAGTCTGCTGATGACGCTGCTTGCCTGAAGTAAAGTTACTCCGGTTCGACGCATAAAGTTGCGGGCAGCTTCGACGAACTCTAAGGCCTCGCCTTGCAGGCAAAGGGTGAGGCATTCACCGCGCAGTTTTTGGATGTAGGCTTTCATGCCTCGAAGTTCGTCGGCTTCCTGACGATGTTTCTGAGACAGTGCAAGGATTTCGCCAGACCGTGCGAGCAGGGGCGATAAGTCGATGCCGAACGCGCCGATGACTTTACCGTTGCGCATAATTGGGAATCGTTTGCCGTTGGAACTGTCACGCCGTTGGATCAGATTTGCAGCTTCAAGTTTCTCAAGGTGCCGCCGAAGTTGCCTGTCCGTTATGCCTTTCGCGCGAAAACATAAAGTGTCGTTGCAAGCGAACACGGTCAGCAGGGTGAGTGGCGTGATTGGGCTGTCATTCCCGGTTTTCGGATCGTTGCAGGGAAGGCAGCTCAAGAGTGCGTCAAGCACAACGACTGAAGACGGTCGCAAGCCGAGTGCGCGACTTGTGGTGTTGACGGCCGCCATGAGCGCGCGCCGGGTTACAGGTGCGAAGTTTGGCTGCTGTTCGATCGTGCCAATACCGGCGAAAGAATCGAAGATTGAAGGCGCACAACTCAACTGTGCCTCGACCTCGATGGTCGTGACTGCTTCTTGTTCCATCTGTTTTCAGACAGCAAAAGGATACCGGTCACCGAAATCGGTGTTGCAGTGATTCGATTTTTTGGGTACCAATAGATTGCGAGTAAATCGGGACCCTCTGGAGTGCTTCACCGCCTTCGGGGGGTTTCTTTTTGCGCTACGTCTGCCTCCTTTTTGATTGTTTCTTGTCTGTTTGATCAGGGTTGACCATGGCCAACCCTATAAAAATCAATCACTTAACCGTTTTTGGCGTCATGATTTTTCTTTCCACTCCTTGTAGAGGCGCTCAAGCTGTGCCTCCACGAAGTTGATGAACCCGCGCTCCTTTTTGTCGGAAACCTCGATCAAGAGACGCTGGCCTTTGGACCTGAAAGCCACCGAAGTTGCGGGCATTTGTTTGAGGGGGGCAGGAGAGGGGCCCTTGGCGGCAGACTCCGCTGCGTTCTGCTGTGCATCCGCGACCTTCTGCAGCGCATCAATGACAGCGCTGAGCTTCTCGGCCGCAGTGCCTTCTTCAGGAACAAGCAAGAGGACAGAACTGTCTGAAGGGGCGTTTTCCGTTTTGACCAGACGACGCAGTTCCAGCCATGGGCGCCGGCCTGCTTCATGCGCGGCGCCAATTTTGTAGATCACTGCGTCGGGCACGTCTCGGGCAACGCCAATCAGCTTGCTTAGCGTTCCCTTGTCGACAGCTAGCACATCGCCGATCTCGGCCCGGGTGAAGCCCTGGTCCTCCAGCTTGGTGGCGAAAATGGCTTGTTCAATGAAGCTGCGCTCTAGGCGCGCAGAGTTTTCCAGGGCCTGCGAGACAAGAGCCTCGCGGTGGTCCATTTCCTTGACATAAGCCTTGACCTTGATTCCAAGCACTCGGCACGCGGCAATTCTGCGGCGTCCGTAAACCACCTCATAGCGAGGGCCAGGGCCGCGGCGATAGCGGAGCAGGGCAGGGAGCTGTTGTCCTGATGTCCTGATGGACTCGATCAGATCATCGAGCCCTTCTGATACGTCAAAGCGATCCGCGATTTCAGAATCGCCGATCTCATTGACATCCACGTCCTGGGCCGCCTGTGCCGAGACCTGAGAAAGGACGTCTGACATGCTCTTCAGGGAACGAGGCGAGCTTTCGTCCACCTTCGACCCGGCCTCGGCAGCAATCAAAGGCTTTGAGCCCATTTGTGCTAGGCTCTTGGCAAGAAGATCACGCTTCATTTGTGCCCCCTCGACCCCATGCTGACTGGATCATCTTCTCAATGTCATTTGAAAAGCTCATCACCGACTCTAGGGCTCGCTCATAAGTCTTTCGGTTCTTGGTCGTAGCGAGGTCCACTTCGAAGATTGTCTTTTGCGAAAGGCCAGCCTCGCTAACCGCCGAAGACTTCACGAAGGGCGTCTTGATCACACTGTCGCCTAGCAATTGCTTGAGCCATTCAGACAAGTCCTGCTGCGTGCTGATAGCGGTGTCGAAGCGCGTCAGGAGGTAGGCGAAATTGTCATACGCGCCGATGCCACCGTTTGAGTACAGGACTTCCAAAACGCCCGACGCCATCGTCAGGAACTGGCTGGCCGAGGCCAGGTCGACACGCTCAGGGATGATGGTCATGAGAAGCGACGTCGATGCACAGACCGCTGCCATCGTCAGATAGCCAAGCTGAGGCGGGCAGTCGATTAAAACGATGTCATAATCGTCTTCAACCTGTCGTAGCGAGTCGCGGATCCGATTGAAGAAGACGGGTTGTTCGCCACGGCTCAGCGCGGTTGGAGTTTCGGTTTCGAATTCCGAAAGCATGATCCCACCGGGCACTAGATCCAGGTTCGGGAAGTAGGTCTTGCGCAAAACGTCCACGATTGGCACCCGGGACGTTTCGCCATCGTTGTAGCGAATTGCATCATACAGCGTGCCGCCGTGGCGGAAGTCGATCTCTGGCTGGTATCCAAAGAAGGTCGTCAGCGAGGCCTGAGGGTCTGCATCCACCAAACACACACGGTATCCACGCAGGGCGAGCCGCATCCCGAGAGTCACGGTGGTCGTAGTTTTGCTGGATCCGCCCTTGAAGTTGACGGTTGACCAGATTTGAAGCTTGTCACCATGTCGCCGACCGGGAAGGAACTGAAACGGATCCTTTGCATTCTGAGCCAGAATGTTGCGGATCTGGAGGATGTTCTCGGCGGAATAAAGGCGCTTGTTACCCGGTCCCTGTTCGACTTCTGGAATTCTGCCGTCGAAATGCGCCTTGCGCAGATAGCCGTCGCTCACCCGCAACAACTCTCCGACCTCTGCGCTTGTGAAGGCGCGGAGTGTCTTTTCTTCCTTCGGTGCCAGAAAAAGCTTCGACATATGTTCAAGGGCTTCAGAAAGCCGCTCTGCGTCTGCCTTGAGCTTGTCATGCAACACTTGGTGCATCATCATTCGCCTGTCTCGAGACATCTCTTAAGCGTTACCCGTGATCTGCAGTCGATCGGTGCCAGCAGGAACGCAGTGGACGTCGTTTTCTTAGTTTTCGCGTTACAGATATGACGCCCGTCGGGAAGAAACTCAAGGCAAATCTTGTGCAGCTACCTTGTGCTTTCTGCCGACCATGGCACCATATGATGCGAAAAGGCTAAAGTGACCTGTTAAAGGTTGGGCGTAGGATATTGTAAAGATTACAGAAAATGTTGTGAGACTTATCCACAGGACCCGACGCCCTCGAGCCCACGCGTGATGCTTGGAAAATCTCTGACAAGGCTCAGTAACGCTGTAGCATACCTGACCAGGGCGATCGTGTTCGCGTGAGCATCGCAAGCGATTCTTCGTCTTAGCCTGTCGGTAGAATGCCTTTTGGCCTAATGGCACCGAAAAGCGTTACCTACTACAACAGTCCCAACTTCTTCGCCCGCTCCAAGATCATCTTGACCGATGACGGCTCCCACTTGCTGCGGCCCCTAGGTGTCCGTTCGCGCATGGTCTCTAGCCGGTCGCAGATGGCTTGAAGAGTCATCTTGGGATCTGCGCCTTTGATGCCCGCGACGATCGCGGGCAGGCGATCATCCTTGTCGGATGCGGTGGCACGGGAAAGGATAGTGTCTGGCAGCAGGCCTTCGCGGACGAAGGTTTTGGCAGCACGGATCAGGCGGGGCAGGGACCAAGGCGGCGCCTCGCTCGGCAGACCTGAATTGACGATGCGCAGCACGTCTTCCCAAGGCAGGCCCGGTCTTAGACGGCGCACTTCCGGCACCCACTGTTCAGCACTGGCATTCAGCTTCTGGAAATGACTCTCTACCCGAGCCGCTCGTGCTTTTCGGATTGCCGCTGGGTCGTGGGCTCTAAGGCCAGGGTTGCCACCCACGCGCCCTTCGGCTTTGGCCGAGCGCAGCCCTGCTTTGGTACGCTCACGGATCAGCGCCCGTTCGAACTCTGCGGCCGCACCCAACACCTGCAGCGTAAACTTGCCCTGCGGCGACGCAGTGTCGATCGGATCTTGCAGCGACCGGAAATGTGCGCCTTTCGCCTCCAACCGCTCAATGATCTCCAAGAGGTGAGAGAGTGAACGGGCCAGGCGGTCGATCCGAACCACGACGAGCGTATCGCCAACGCGAAGCTGATCCAACACACGCGCCAGAACAGGCCGGGTGCGACCGCCGCCCGAAGCTTGCTCTTCGACAATTTCCACGCAGCCTGCGGAGCGCAACTCCTGAACTTGGGGCAGGGCGGTTTGATCTTCGGTGGAAATACGCGCGTATCCGATGAGTGGCACGGGGCAGGGGGCCTCTTTTGCAATTGCGGATGTCAGGAGTAAACGACCGTTTGTAAAAAGATGCAAGGATGCTCTCTGTGTGTCGCGTTTGTTTCCCGATTTCAATTGAAGCGGTTAGGTGAAACCTGAGCGATCAGGTTGCAGCTTGGCATTTCAGCAAAAACTCGTCGGAAGGGCAGGGGGCTTACAGGCCCGCGGCCTTGGTGAGGTTGACCCGGAACCGGTCGCGGCGTCGCTGGTATCGGCGGGTCATCTCTGCGCTGGCATGACCGAGCTGCTTTTGAACATAGCGCTCATCAACTTCCGCGCTGCTGGCAAGGCCTGCACGCAGGGAATGGCCCGAGAACAGCCGCACGCGCTCGGCTTCAGGCAGATCAGGGCGTAGCCCGGCCTCGCGGGCGCAGGACTTGATCAGCCGGGCGACATGTTTGTCCGACAACCGCTCGCCCGTAGCTTTCAGGCCGTTGCGGGACGTGGCGACGAAGATTGGGCCGAAGTCGATCTTCGCGTAATGCAGCCACTGTGTCAGGGCATGCACCGGGCAGGTCTGTTCGGACGAGCCGCGGGCAATTTCGACCTCTCGCCAGCCGGTCTTGCCGCGCAGGGTGATGAGGACGCCTTCCTCCAGCACCTCGACCCATCCGCCGCTGTCGGGCGTGTCATCCTTGCCGTGATCAAGGGAGACGATCTCGGAACGGCGCAGGCCACCGGCAAAGCCGATCAGCAGGATCGCCCGGTCGCGCAACCCGCGCAGATCGTGGGGCAGGGTGGCCAGCATGTCGCGCAAGTCCTCCGGCAGGATGGCCTCCTTCTGCACCGGAGGGCGGGCGTGCCTGCGGCGGATGCCGGCGAGGACAGTGGCGATGTGCCGGTCCTTGCGGTCGAGGCGCTCACCGCGCTGCGCATAGCCCCAGGCCAGGCCGGAAAGGCGGCGCTCGATCGAGGAAACCGAAAGGACAGGGGACCTGCCGCCCGGCGCTGCCAGATCGGCGATGTAGAGGCCGATCAACTGGGGCGACGAGGGGAGAGGGTCCGCGCCGCGCATCCGGCACCAGCGGGCGAAATGGGCCCAGTCCTTGGCATAGGCCTTCAGCGTATTCTCCGACGCTGCCTGACGCGCATAGTCCCGCGCGGTTTCGACCAGGCGGTCGAGAGTGCCCGAGCCAGCGACATGGGAAGGCAGGGCGATCGTGTCGCGCACCATATCCGCGCTGTCGTTCCCTTCAGGCCGATCGGGACGTTCCGGGGGTTCTGAAGGCGATTTCTCGGGTGTTTCGGTCATGCTTCGTAGCATATCTTCTTTGTGTCCGATAATGCAATCTTATTGGACATTGTGGAGCCGACAAAGCTGCGGCGCTATAAGTGCATTTATCTGGCAGAAAGCGCCGTCACAATATAGGCTGCCGACATGGGAAAATCGCGCGCTGAGCCTTTGGAAACCTTGCCGATGCTGCCCCCGCTGCCGGGCTGGATCGTCTCTGCGCCGTCCGAGACGCCGGAGGCGGCGGCTTTCCGGTCCGGGGCCGCGCTAGCGCATCTGGGTCAGGCAATGGCGTCGCGGGATGTGCCTCTGGCGCTGTGGCGCGATCGTCTGGCACTGACGGCGGCCGAGAACTGCGCTGCGATGGCGGGGCGAAGGGAAGGGCAGGGCGCCTTGCGCGATGCCCTGCACCTGACGGGACCGGGCGACGACCCCGGCCCGGCGGGGCGGATCGCACGACAGTGGTCACGCGCGGCGGCGCGGCCGGTTTCGGTCGCGCATCTGGTCAATACGCTGGACGGAGTAACGGCAGAGCGGATCGCGCTTTGCCTTGATGCCACCGGGCCGACCCCAGTGGACTGCGCGGCGCAGGTCGTCGAGGCGGTGCTGACCGATAGTCCGCGAGCCGAGGCCGCCGCCCTGATCCTGGCCGATGCCGCGTTGGCAAAAGCGTTGGGGGCAACGCATGTGCTGCCGCTTCTGGCGCTGACGCTCAAGCCCCGCGATATACGCTTGCGGGGCGATGATCTGCTGCTGGCCTGTCACCGCGCCGCTGTCTCTGCCGTTCGGCAGGCGCTGCCGCTGGCCGGCGATCTGGCCCGTGCGGCGGCCCGCCTTCG
>NZ_LADY01000070.1:0-71818 GCF_000961715.1 Roseovarius sp. BRH_c41
GGGGGGATGCGAGGCCGCGGCACTGGCGCGTCTGGACCGGATCGAGGGGCGGGCGCTGGCGCGCGAGGCGCCGGTGGTCTGGGGGGTCGGCTATCCCGTCGCGGGGCAGACCGGGGCGAATCGCTGAGGTGATTCGTGACGTCACGTCACCGGCCATTTGGTCGGGTCATAGTGCCGCAGCGGGCACGCTGGGACAAGGTTCCTGCGAGGCGGTGTCGCAATTTTAGGCGATTGCGTCGTTTGAGACCTTGGCAAACGCCAGCAAAACATCAGTTGAAAATTTTTTTACAAAAAATATAGCCAGTGAATGCAAGAAATTCACTGATCTTATGGGTGTTTGTCAGGATTCTGTTAATTTCTGCGCATTTTCCGTTAGGGTATGCCAAAGAATGCGGCGTGACCTGATCTGGATGTCAGGTGGCCGTTGGGATGGAGGATTTCAAGTCATGACCGAGACAAAGACTGGTGCAGCAGCAACAGGACCCGGATTTCACATCGATTCCGAGACCTATGAGCGGATGTATGCCGCCTCAATCACGGACCCGGAGGCATTCTGGGGGGAGCACGGCAAGCGGCTGGATTGGATCAAGCCTTACACCAAGGTCAAGAACACCTCGTTCGACTATGACAATGTCTCGATCAAATGGTTTGAAGATGGCACGCTGAATGTGGCTGCCAACTGCATCGACCGGCATCTGGCGACTCGCGGCAATCAGACCGCGATCATCTGGGAGCCGGATGATCCCACCGACGAACCGCAGCACATCACCTACACGGAATTGCACACGCAGACCTGCAAGATGGCCAATGTGCTGAAATCCATGGGCGTGGGCAAGGGCGACCGGGTTGTGATCTACATGCCGATGATCCCCGAGGCCGCCTATGCGATGCTGGCCTGCGCGCGGATTGGTGCCATTCATTCGATCGTCTTTGCGGGTTTCAGCCCCGATGCGCTGGGTGCGCGGATCAATGGCTGTGATGCCAAGGTGGTGATCACCGCCGATCACGCGCCGCGCGGCGGCCGCAAGACCAAGCTCAAGGACAACGTCAATCAGGCGCTGTTGCACGATACGTCGGATGTGAAATGTCTTGTGGTGCAGCGCACCGGCGATCAGGTGGCATGGCGGCGTGATCTGGATTTCTGGTGGCATGAAGAGGCCGAGAAAGTCAGCGCCGATTGCCCGCCCGAAGAGATGAACGCCGAGGATACGCTGTTCATCCTCTACACGTCTGGCTCCACCGGCATGCCCAAGGGCGTGGTGCATACCACCGGCGGCTATCTGGCCTATGCGTCGATGACGCATGAATACATCTTCGACTATCACGAGGGTGATATTTACTGGTGCACCGCCGATGTGGGCTGGGTCACCGGGCACAGCTATATCGTGTATGGCCCGCTGGCCAATGGCGCCACGACGCTGATGTTCGAAGGCGTGCCGACCTGGCCGGATGCGGGCCGCTTCTGGCAGGTCTGCGAGCGCCACAAGGTCACGCAGTTCTACACCGCCCCCACCGCCATTCGTGCCTTGATGGGCAAGGGCACCGGGCCGGTCGAGGGCAGCGATCTGTCGAGCCTGCGTATCCTTGGCTCGGTCGGCGAGCCGATCAATCCCGAGGCCTGGAACTGGTACAATGAGAATGTCGGCAAGGGGACCTGCCCCATCGTCGATACATGGTGGCAGACCGAAACCGGCGGCATCCTGATCACGCCGCTGCCCGGTGTGATCGACACGCCCAAGCCCGGTTCGGCCACCAAGCCGTTCTTTGGCGTGCAGCCGGTCGTGCTGGATGATCAGGGCAACGAGCTGGAGGGCGAAACCACCGGCGTTCTGGCGCTCAAGGACAGCTGGCCGGGGCAGATGCGCACCGTCTGGGGCGATCACAGCCGGTTTGTCTCGACCTATTTCGAGATGTTCAAAGGCTATTATTTCTCGGGTGACGGATGCCGCCGCGATGCGGATGGCGATTACTGGATCACGGGCCGCGTCGATGATGTGATCAACGTCTCTGGCCACCGGATGGGCACCGCCGAGGTGGAATCGGCGCTGGTCGCGCATGCCACCGTCAGCGAGGCCGCGGTTGTCGGCTATCCGCATGACATCAAGGGGCAGGGCATCTATTGCTATGTCACGCTGATGGATGGGGTGGAGCCGACCGATGCGCTGCGCACGGAACTGGGCAACTGGGTCCGTCAGGAGATCGGGCCGATAGCCAAGCCGGATGTGATCCAATGGGCGCCGGGCCTGCCGAAAACCCGCTCGGGCAAGATCATGCGCCGTATCCTGCGCAAGATTGCCGAGAACGATTTTGACAGCCTTGGCGATACCTCGACGCTGGCCGATCCGTCGGTCGTGGACGAGTTGATTGCCAATCGCACCAAAGCTTGAGGGGGATGATCGTGATGGATGGAAGCGACACACCCCGAGCGGGAGCAAATCTGGTCCTGCTTGGACCGCCGGGCGCGGGCAAGGGCACGCAGGCGCGGATGCTCGAAGAGCAATTCGGGCTGGTGCAGCTCTCGACCGGCGATCTGTTGCGCGCGGCTGTGGCGGCGGGCACTGAGGCGGGACGCCAAGCCAAGGCGGTGATGGAGGCGGGCGATCTGGTGTCGGACGCGATTGTCATCGCGATCCTGCGCGACCGTCTGTCAGAGCCGGATTGTGCCGGGGGTGTGATCCTCGACGGGTTTCCGCGCACCACGGTGCAGGCCGAGGCGTTGGATGGATTGCTGGCCGAGATCGGGCAAGGCATCCGCGCGGCGATCAGCCTCGAGGTGGATGATGCGGCAATGGTGACGCGGATTTCGGGCCGCTACACATGCGGCGGCTGTGGTGAGGGCTATCACGACAGCTTCAAGGTGCCGAGCAGGCTCGGCATCTGTGACAAATGCGGCGGCACCGAAATGAAGCGGCGTGCCGACGACAATGCGGAAACGGTGGAACAGCGGTTGCGCGCCTATCATGCGCAGACAGCACCGCTGATTTCCTATTACGAATCGCGCGGTGTTCTGGCCCGCGTCGATGCGATGGCCGAGATCGAGGCCGTCGCAAGAGAGCTGAACGCCATCGTCGCAAAGGCGGTCGCGTAAAGGAGTGCCCGTGCCGGGATGGTCCCGGCGCGGTCTGGAGGAAGCCGTTTATAAAGGGAGGGCACGCTTTGTCCGATAAAGAAAGAGCAAACGCCTACTGGAAGGCGAATTTGCGCCTCATCAAATGGAGCCTTGTGGTCTGGTTCATGGCCTCATTCGGCTTTGGCATTCTGCTGCGCCCCATGCTGTCGGGTATCGCCATTGGCGGCACCGATCTTGGGTTCTGGTTCGCGCAGCAAGGGTCGATCATCGTCTTTCTGATTCTGATCTTCTTCTACGCCTGGCGAATGAACAAACTCGATGCCGAACATGGCGTCGGTGAAGAATAAATAGGGGGAGGGACAATGGATCAGACTACACTCAATATCATCGTCGTTGGTCTCAGCTTCGTGCTTTACTTCGGTATCGCGATCTGGGCCAAGGCGGGATCTACGGCTGAATTCTACGCAGCGGGACGCGGCGTGAATCCGGTCATCAACGGGATGGCAACGGCAGCGGACTGGATGTCGGCGGCCTCGTTCATCTCGATGGCGGGTCTCATCGCCTTTGTGGGCTACAACAACTCGACCTTCCTGATGGGCTGGACGGGTGGTTATGTTCTCATGGCCATGCTGCTTGCGCCCTATCTGCGCAAGTTCGGCAAATATACGGTTCCCGAGTTCGTGGGCGACCGATTCTACAGCAACAAGGCCCGCGTTGTGGCCGTTATCGCGCTGATCACCATGTCGGTGACCTATGTGATCGGTCAGATGGCGGGTGCTGGTGTGGCCTTTTCGCGTTTCCTCGAAGTGGACAACACGACCGGCCTTCTGATCGCGTCGGCCGTGGTGTTTGTTTACGCGGTTCTGGGCGGCATGAAGGGCATTACCTACACGCAGGTGGCACAGTATTGCGTTCTGATCATCGCCTACACCATTCCGGCGATCTTCATCTCGCTGCAACTGACCGGCCATGTTCTGCCGCAGTTGGGTCTGTTCGCCGAGCACACCGCATCGGGTCAGTATCTGCTGGTGACGCTGGACGGTCTGCTGAACGATCTGGGCTTCAACCAGTATACCTCGGGGTCGAGCCCTTGGCTGATGGCGCTGTTCACCCTGTCGCTGATGATCGGTACTGCCGGTTTGCCGCATGTGATCATCCGCTTCTTCACCGTGCCGCGCGTGGCTGATGCGCGTTGGTCCGCAGGTTGGGCGCTGGTCTTTATCGCGCTGCTGTATCTCACCGCTCCGGCAGTGGGTGCCATGGCGCGTCTGAACATCATGACCACCATGTGGCCGCAGGGTGTGCAAGGCGAAGCTGTGGCTGTTGACGATCTGCCCGATTGGTTCCGCACCTGGTCGACCACCGGTCTCTTGGCCGTGGAAGACAAGAACGGCGACGGCAAGATCCAGTACTACAACGACAAAGCCGAATCGATGACTGCACTGGCGGCTGAGCGTGGCTGGCAGGGCAACGAGCTTGTGACATTCAACCGTGACATCCTCGTGCTTGCCAACCCCGAAATCGCTGGTCTGCCGGGTTGGGTGATTGCCCTGATCGCGGCAGGTGGTATTGCTGCGGCCCTCTCGACCGCTGCGGGTCTCTTGCTGGCAATCTCTTCGGCTGTCAGCCACGACCTGATCAAGTCGACGATCAATCCGGGCATCTCTGAAAAAGGCGAGCTTTTGGCTGCCCGTATCTCGATGGCTGTGGCGATCGTTGTGGCGACCTATCTCGGTCTCAACCCTCCGGGCTTTGCCGCGCAGGTTGTGGCCTTGGCCTTTGGTCTGGCGGCGGCGTCGCTCTTCCCGACGCTGATGATGGGCATCTTCTCCAAGCGGATGAACTCTGCGGGTGCGACTGCTGGCATGTTGGCCGGTCTGCTCTCGACCACGCTCTACCTGTTCCTCTACCTGGGCTGGTTCTTTATCCCGGAGACGAACATGCTGACCGCGGATCAATACCTGTTCGGTATTCCGCCGACCCACTTCGGCCCGATTGGTGCGCTCTTGAACTTTGGCGTCGCCTTTGTCGTCGCCAGCATGACGGCAGAGCCGCCGCAGGAGATCCAGGATCTGGTCGAAAGCGTGCGTGTTCCGCGCGGTGCCGGCACGGCTGTGAACCACTAAGACAAACTTGGACAGGGGCGGCGTGTGCCGCCCCTGTTTCCTCTGACGCCTGCCGATATTTCCGGGAACCGGGCGCTTTTAGGTCATTTTCCCGCCAGTCCCTGAGGAGAGCCGCGCCCGATGAGCGACGTCAAACCCGACCCCATTGACAGCCTGACACGCCACGCGCCCTTTGATGGGCTGCCGCATGTCCTGCGCGCCGAACTCGCGCCCAAGCTGGCGCGGGTCGGGCTAGAGGCTGGGGGGCTGCTCTTTGAAAAGGGCGCGCCTCTGGCGGGGCTTTATGTGGTGGAATCCGGTGGGTTGGACATCGAGACAGGTCATGCGGATCTGGTGTCACACCGTGGGCCGGGCGACATCATGGGCGAGCGCGGCCTCTTGCGCGATGGCACTGCGATGCTGACGGCGCGCGCCTCCGAGGTCTCGGAACTGATTGTCATTCCGACCGAGGTGTTTCTCGATCTGATCGAGCGCTCTGACGAGATTGCCCGATGGTTCGCGCGCGCGCGGCCTTCGACCTCGGGGGATGACGGGCCCTATGCCACCGGCCTGACGGCGCTTCAGGTGTCAGATCTGATGACAGCCACACCGATCACCTGTAGCCCGGATGCCACCATCAAGGATGTGGCCCGGTTGATGCGGGATCATGTGATTTCCTCGGTGGTCGTGATGGAGGGGGCGCGTCTGGCGGGCATCATCACGGTGCGCGATCTCTCCAACAAGGTTTTGGCCGAAGGGCTGGGCGGTGACATCCGCGTGGCGCAGGTGATGACACCGGACCCGGTGACGATCGAGCCGGGACGGCTGGGGCTTGATGCGCTGATGCTCCTGTCGGATCTCAAGATCAATCACCTGCCGGTGGCGCAGGGCGGACGCGTGCTGGGGATGATCGGCAAGACCGATTTGTTCCGCCAACAGGCCGCCACGGCGAGCCATATGGTCGCCGATATTGCCAGCGCCGATGCGCCCGAGGATATGGCGCATGTGATGGAACGGGTGCCGATGCTCTTGGTGCAACTGGTGCAGGCCGGGGTGCGGCCACAGTCGATCACCCGACGGATCACCGATATCACCGATGCCATCACCCGGCGATTGCTCCGGCTGGCCGAGATGCAGCTTGGCCCCGCCCCGGTGCCCTATCTCTGGGCCGCTTGCGGATCACAGGGCCGGCGTGAACAGACCGGCGTGAGCGATCAAGACAATTGTCTCATTCTCGACGACAGGTTCCAGCCCGAGCATGACGCCTATTTCGCGGCGCTTGCGAAATATGTCAGCGACGGGCTGAACACCTGTGGGTTCTTTTATTGTCCGGGCGACATGATGGCGACCAACCCGCGCTGGCGGCAGCCGCGCCGCGTCTGGCGCAACTATTTCGCGGGCTGGATCGCGCAGCCGGACAATGAGGCGCAGATGTTGGCCTCGGTCATGTTCGATCTGCGCGCCATCGCGGGCGAGAACGCCCTCTTTGAGGATCTTCAGGCCGAGGTTCTGGCACAGGCGCGCAAGAACTCGATTTTCGTGGCGCATATGGTCTCAAATTCGCTCAAGCATACGGTGCCCTTGGGCCTCTTTCGGGGCTTTGCCCTCATTCGGTCGGGCGAGCACAAGAACCGGATTGATCTCAAACTGTCGGGGGTGGTGCCGGTGGTCGATCTGGGACGGATTTACGCGCTTTTGGGATCGCTCGAAGTGGCAGGCACCCGCGAGCGGCTCACCGGCGCGCGTGGGGTGGGCGCCATTTCGGAGAGCGGCGCGCGCGACCTTCTGGATGCCTATGATCTCATCGCCGAAACCCGGCTGCGACATCAGGCGCACCAGATCCGCGCCGGGCGCAAACCTGACAATTTCATGGCTCCAGCCGAGCTTTCGGATCTGGAGCGCAACCATCTGCGCGATGCCTTCATGGTGGTCAAAACCATGCAATCCGCGATCGCACAATCCAGAGGAGCACTGGGATAACTTATGTTTTTTGAATTGATCGCCACATTCGCCGTGGGTATCGGCGCCGCCGGTCTGGCGCTTGTCCTGGGGCATCTGAGCCGGGGTCGTTTGCCGCGCTATGCCGCGCCGATTCTGGCGGGGATCGCGATGCTGATCTATGCGGTCTGGTCGGAATACACCTGGGCCAATCGCACGTTGAGCACGTTGCCTGAGAGCGTCGAGGTGGTGAGCGAGGTCAAAGAAGCCAGATTCTGGAAGCCCTGGACCTATGTGGTGCCGCAGGTGACGCGGATGATGGTGCTCGACCGGGCCGGGGTGCAGACCAATCCCACCGCACCGTCGATTCTCTTGGCCGACATCTATCTCTTTGGACGCTGGGCTGTGCCGGTCAAACGTCCGCAACTGGTGGATTGCGCCAATGCCGCGCGCGCCGATGTGAGCGAAGCGGCGCTGACCGATCCGTCGCAGGCCGAGTGGATCACCGTGGGGGCAGAGGATCCCGTGATCAAGGCGCTGTGCCAGACCTAAAGTCAGACGTAACCGGGAGAGGAGGCCCGTCATGTCCGAGAAAACTATTCTGCTTGTGGAGGATGAAGACAACATTGCGCTGGCGCTTGAGCATCTGATCGGACGCGCCGGCTATCGGTTGCGGCGGGTGGCCTCGGGGAATGCAGCGCTGGCGGCGCTGGCCGAGGACCGTCCCGATCTGGTGGTGCTGGATGTCATGTTGCCCGAGCGGTCGGGCTATGAAATTTGCCAGATGATCCGCAGTGATGCCGGCCTCAAAGGGATCAAGGTGCTGATGATGACCGCTGGGGGTGGCGAAGTGGAGCGACGCAAGGGGCTGGCGGTGGGGGCGGATGCCTTTATGACCAAGCCCTTTGCCACCGCTGACCTGACCGCGCAAATCGGCGCGCTTCTGGCCGAGGTCGCGCATGATTGAGCGCCTCACGGCGCGGCTTGGGCTGCGGCTGCGGTTTGCGCTTTTCTTTGCGGTATTGGGGCTCGGCGGCGCGCTGATCATTCTGTGTGCGCTCTGGTTCGGCTATGCGCGTGCGGGTGGCCCGATGGATGGCTATGCCATGGCCGGGATGATCGCGGTCTTGGGCGTGCTGGGGCTGGCGGCGTGGATCGGTCTCTTGTTTGATGAGAACGTGGCCAAGCCGATCCTCGCCCTCGCCTCTGATCTGACGACGCGCGCCCGCGCCGATGTGGATTTGCAGATCAATGAGGCGCAAGCCAAGCATCTGAGCACGCTCGCCCCTGCCGCCAATGCGATCAACGCTGCACTTTCGGAAGCGCGCGCCGCACGGACCCGCGCGGTCGAGCGGGAAACCGCACGGATTGCCCGCGAGAAGGCGCTGTTTGAGGCGCTGTTTCGGGATCTGGGTGAGGGGGCGGTGGTGGCCACGCCCGACAACCGTGTGATGCTCTACAACCGCATGGCGCAGGAGTTGTTGGGCGATATTGGCCTTGATCGGCCGCTGTCGAATGTTCTGCGCCCCGAGCCGGTCATGGATGCGCTGTCGCGGATGCAGGACGCGCGGGTGCGCGGGCATATCGGGGCCGAGACCTTTCTCGCGGCCTCGGCCGATGGCAAGCGGTTCCTTCTGGGGCGCGTGAGCCCGATCCTGTCGGATGAGGAACTTTCGGGGCATGTGCTGATTTTCCGTGATGCAACCGAGGATCTGAGCGCGCATGCGCAGCAGGATCACCTGTTCAACACGCTCTTGGAGGGCGTGCGCCGTCCGGCGGCCACCATCGGCGCGTTGCTCGATGTTCTGCAATCGGCTGATGATTTGCCGCCCGAGACCCGCGCGACATTCCGCAAGGGGATCGAAGAAGAGGTGGCGCGGCTCTTTGATTGCGTGCGCGACATGGGGGTGCAGCATGCCGGTGTCAAATCCCGACGTTGGCCGATGTCGCCGGTTGCCGCAGCGCATGTGTTCGACGGGCTGAGCGTTCAGGCGCGGGTGCCGCTGAACGTGTCGCGCAGCGAGGCGATGCTGAGTTGTGATGGCTTTGCCGTAACCACGCTCTTGGGCGGACTGCTTGGCCATCTGGCGGAGGAGGGCACCCGCGACGGATTCAGCCTGAGCGCCGAGCCGGAGGGGGCCGAGACGCGGCTGATTCTGAGGTGGCAGGGCGAGGCGGTGACGGATGGGCAATTGACCGGCTGGCTCAAGGAGCCGTTATCCACGGCCTATGGGGATTATTCCGCGCGCGACGCGCTGAGCGCGCATCAAACCGATCTCTGGGCTGAGGCGGGGGTTGGGGAGCATCGCATCGTGCTGCCCTTGGCCACAGCCGCGCCGCCGCTTGCGCCCGGCGATGCGCGGCCCGAGTTCTATGATTTCAATCTGCCCGAGGTTGCGGGCGGCGAATTGGCCAACCGTCCCCTGTCGGATCTGAGTTTCGTCGTATTCGACACCGAGACCACGGGCCTCTCGCCGCGTGGCGGTGATGAGATCGTGCAGATTGCGGGGCTGCGCATCGTCAACGGGCGTATTCTGCGCGGCGAGTGTTTCGACATGCTGGTCAATCCGGGCCGCGCGATTCCGCCGGCCTCGACCCGAGTGCATCATATCAGCGACGAGATGGTTCAGGGTGCCCCCGGTATTGTCGAGGCCGGGCGGCGGTTTCACGATTTCTGTCAGGGGGCGGTGCTGGTCGCGCATAACGCGCCGTTTGATCTGGCGTTTCTGCGGCTCAAGGAAAAGGTGATCGGGCGGCGGTTCGACAATCCGGTGCTGTGCACCGTGTTGATGTCGGCGGGGCTCTTTGATCACAGCGGGCAGCACACGCTCGATGCGCTCTGCGACCGGTTCGGGATCACCATCCCGCCTGAGGCGCGGCATACCGCTATGGGCGATACGGTCGCCACGGCGGAGGTTTTTGTGCGCATGCTGGGGCTCTTGCAGGCCAAGGGCGTCACCACGCTGGGCGGGGCGATTGCCGAAGAGGGGCGGATGACGAAAATCCGCAAGGCGCAGAACTATTAAGGCGCGCACTGGCGTTTTCGCCCGAGGCATTTTGCCCCCGGGGGCTTGGCAAGCCTGACCATCTGACCGATATGGGGCGCATGGGACACAAGATCGCAACATGTTCATATTGTGGGGCGCGCACCGTGCTGGTGCTGGACCGGGGGCGGCACGAATTGACCTGTGCCAATTGTGGGGCGCCGCTGCATGAAATGAAGGCGATGCCCCGGCGCGACAGCGAGGCCGTGCGCCCCAAGGCGCGCCCCATGACCTTGCCCCGACAGGACTATGGGCCAGAGAGACACAGCCCGACGAGACACAGCCCGACCCCGCCCCGCAAAGTCAAGCCGCGCAAGGGGTTCGGACGGCGCATGCTGGAAGAGATTTGGGACGGCATCGAGGATATCCTGGACTGATACGCGGAGTCTGGCCTGAAATCACACCGCAGTCACAGGTATATTACAAACTCTTTTTATTCTGAGAATCGGACCCATATCAGTCCCAGAGGCACCGATACGGAACATCGGTGTTTCCTATCACTGTCCCTCGTTCCGCGACTGGCGCCCAAGTTTTTACTTGGGCGCTTTTTTCTGCGCGCGATCCGTGTTTGAGTGCCGCCATGAGCGAGCAGTACAGCGATTCCCACCTGCGCGAGATCCTGACCCGCACCCGGCGGGTGGCCGTGATCGGCGTGTCGATGAACCCGGTGCGCCCAAGTTACTATGTGGCGCGGTATCTCAGCCTCAAGAAATACGAGGTGGTGCCGGTCAATCCGGGCCATGCCGGCGAAGTGCTGTTCGGTCAGACCGTCGTCGCAGGATTGCGCGATATTGCGGGCACGGTCGATATGATCGACATTTTCCGCCGCTCTGAACATGTGGGACCGATTGTCGAAGAGGCGCTCGAGGTCCTGCCGGGGTTGCGCACAGTCTGGATGCAGATTGGCGTCGAGAATGCCGAAGCGGCGGCCATGGCGCGGGCGGGCGGCGTCGATGTGGTGATGAACCGCTGCCCCAAGATCGAATATCAGCGGCTCTTTGGCGAGCTGCGGATGGGCGGGTTCAATACGGGTGTCATTTCCTCGAAGCTCTGAGCCCTGTCGCGCCTGTCGAAATTTGAGTATTTTTGGAACACTGAAAAGGCGGTGGATCAACCACCATAGACTGCGCCCCACCGTTCGATGAGCGCCTGTTGCAGCCGTTTGGACCGCGCGTTCCAGCCGCGTGCGCCGGGGGGGCTGTCATCCTGTGAGGGGTCGATCCGAGCGCGCAGACTGTCGCTGGCGGTCAAGATGGCAAAGGCCAGGTCCGCGCCGCCGGGCGTCGTGACATAGCCTGCGAGCGCGCTCACGAAATGCAGCGTGCCGGTCTTGGCCGCCACTTTGAGCGGGTGCTTGCTGTTGGGGCGGCCTTGGGCGTCGCGCAGATCGACCTGACGCAGCAACGGCCGCAGCAACCCCGCGCGATGCGCGCGTGCCAAAGCCTGCGCGAGCGCCGCCGCCGAGAGGCGGGACTGGTCGCTGAGGCCTGAGTGATCCTTGAGCGCCGCACCGGACATGCCGAGCGCGCTGGCGGCCCAGGCGTTCATGTCGCGGGCCGATTGCCCGAGACCCACCACCGCGCCGCGCCGTTTGGCAGAGGCGGCAAGCCCGACCATTTCTGCGGTGAGATTGGTGGAGAATTTCAGCATGTCGCGCAGGATGGTGGACAAGGGCGCGCTGGCATGCGTAACAAGTGCGGTTCCGCCGGGCAGGCTGGCGATGGGCTTTGGCGCGCCAGTCTTGATCCCATGCGAGCGGGCGAAGGTGGCAAAGACCTCGCCTGCGTAAAGCTCGGGCTTGCGCACCGGCAGCCAGCGCGCGCCCCCGGTGCCAAGGGCCCCGAGCGCCACGGTCCAATCGTCATATGCCCCCGCGTCCTTGTAGGTGTAGACCGGCGTGTTGCGCTCTGCGATGCGCATGCGGGCCATGGTCACATCCGGGCGGTAGCGGTTCGAACGGGCATCCATGGTGATGGCATATTTGCCGCCCGCGCGTTTCCATTCGAAATGCACGCGGTTGAAATTGAGATTGAGTCCCGAGAGAGCGGGGTTGTAGCCCGCGTGCTCGGGTTGGCTGTCGTCGATGGCGCGCAGAAAAGGCACTGCCCCACCCCAGACCCGGAACTGACCGCGGATCTCGCGCAGGCCGGTTTTGGCGAGGCTGGATGCGAGGCTGGCCAAGGCATCGGTGTCCAAGGTCGGATCGCCGCCCCCGGCGAGAATCAGATCGCCGTTCAGCACCCCGCCCGAGATTGGTCCGGTGGCGATGATCCGCGTGGCAAATCGGTGATCGGGACCGAGCGCGTCGAGCGCGTAGAGCGCCGTGACCGCCTTGGTCACGCTGGCCGGGGGCAGGCCAGTCGTGCCCTCGCTCGCCTCAAGCACTTGGCCGGTGCGGGCATCGGCCACGGCATAGCCGACGCGTCCCGAGAGGTTGGCCTCAGAGATCAGCGCTTCGGCAGAGGGGGCGCTGCGTGTCGCCCCTTTGGCGGCGGTTTGCGCCGTCGTGCGCGGGCCGGTGCCGGGACGGGCCACGGGGCGCAACGAGACCGCTGGCGCGCCCGCCAGGGCACTGCCGGTGGAGAGCGCCGCAAGCGCGGTGCCAAGAAAGAAACGACGGGAAAGCCTCTGAGTCATGGCGCAGAGTAAATCGCAGGTGGCGTGCGGGTGCAATCGGGATTTGTGACGCAGAGGGTCAGGTTTGCAACGGGCCGACCCATGCGCCGCCTGCCCGCAACCGGGTGGATGAGATATCCATCATCGGCACGTTGAGAAAGCACCAGGCCGGGGCATTGGCATGGCCGAGGGCCTGACTGTCGCGGGCCGGGATGCGGGCGCGGGCATAGATGCGCGCCGCCGGAGAGAGCCGCGCCGATATGCGTTGACCGGGACGCGCCAGCACGCCCACCGGCACCGTGTCCAGGATCTCGCGCCAATCATGCCAGAGGTGAAACTGCGCCAGATTATCCGCCCCCATCAGCCAGACAAACCGAACACCGGGGCAGAGCGCGCGCAGCACCCGCAGGGTGGCGGCGGTATGGCGGGTGCCGGTCCGCGCCTCGATATCCGTGATCGCGATGCGCGGATGATCCACCAGCGCGCGGGCGGCCGCCATGCGCTGGTCAAGCGGGGCCGGGCCGGCGGTCTTGAGCGGATTGCCAGGGCTCACCAGCCACCAGAGCCGGTCCAGTCCAAAGCGTTTCAGCGCCTCGCGGCTGATATGCAGATGACCTGCGTGCGGCGGATCGAACGATCCGCCCAAAAGGCCGATCACCTGACCGGGGCGGGCATGGGGCAGGGCATATGTCATTGCCCTTTCATTGCCAGAGGCGCGGGCGGTGTAAAGCGAAAACAAAAGGTGCCACCCGGCCTTGGCCATGATCTCGCGGGGTGAGGGGCGCGCAGGCCATTGCCCCCGCACGCCCATACGGGTATCACGCGGGCTGAATTATCAGTCACCAAGCGGAACGGAGCGGCACATCATGGCAGCCTATCAATATGTCTATCACATGCAGGGCGTCTCCAAGGCCTATCCCGGCGGCAAGAAATGCTTTGAGAACATTCACCTCAACTTTTTGCCCGGGGTGAAAATCGGCGTCGTGGGCGTGAACGGCTCGGGGAAATCCACCCTGATGCGGATCATGGCCGGGATGGACAAGGATTTCACCGGCGAGGCCTGGGTCGCCGAGGGTGCGCGAGTGGGATACCTCCCGCAGGAACCGCATCTCGACGAGAGCCTCGATGTGCGCGGCAATGTGATGCTGGGCGTTGCCGCGAAAAAGGCCAAGCTCGACCGCTTTAACGAACTGGCGATGAACTACAGCGACGAGACCGCCGATGAGATGGCGCAGTTGCAGGACGAGATCGACAGCCAGAACCTCTGGGATCTCGACAGCCAGGTCGATATCTCTATGGAGGCGCTGCGCTGCCCGCCCGATGACGCCGCCGTCTCGACCCTCTCGGGGGGCGAGCGTCGCCGGGTGGCCCTGTGCCAACTGCTGCTCGAAGCGCCCGAGATGCTGCTGCTTGACGAGCCGACCAACCACCTCGACGCGGAAACGATTGCCTGGCTGCAACAACATCTGGTCGCCTATAAGGGCACGATCCTGATCGTCACACACGACCGCTATTTCCTCGACGAGATCACCAGCTGGATTCTGGAATTGGACCGGGGCCGGGGTCTCCCCTATGAAGGCAATTATTCGGCATGGCTCGAACAAAAGGCCAAGCGCCTGATGCAAGAGGCGCGCGAGGACAAATCCAAGCAAAAGACGCTGGAACGCGAATTGGAATGGATGCGCCAAGGTGCCAAGGCCCGACAGGCCAAGCAAAAGGCCCGGATCAACGCCTATAACGACCTTGCCGGTCAATCCGAGCGCGAGCGTATCAGCCGCGCGCAGATCGTCATCCCCAACGGTCAGCGTCTGGGCAACAAGGTGATTGAGGTCGAGGGGCTGAAAAAGCACATGGGCGACAAGCTCTTGATCGAAGATCTCACCTTCTCCCTGCCGCCCGGCGGCATCGTTGGCGTGATCGGTCCAAACGGGGCGGGAAAATCCACGCTCTTCAAGATGCTCACGGGCCAAGAACAGCCAGACTCAGGCACCATCGAGCTGGGCGACACGGTGCAGTTGTCCTATGTCGATCAGTCGCGCGATGATCTCAAGCCCGAGGATAACGTCTGGGAAGCGATCTCGGGCGGGGCCGAAGTGATCGTGTTGGGCGACGCCCAGATGAATTCCCGCGCCTATTGCGGGGCGTTCAATTTCAAGGGCGGCGATCAGCAGAAAAAGGTCTCGCTTCTGTCCGGGGGCGAGCGGAACCGGGTGCATATGGCGCGGCTTTTGAAAGAGGGTGGCAACGTGCTGCTTCTTGACGAACCGACCAACGACCTCGACGTGGAAACCCTGCGCGCGCTCGAAGATGCGCTGATGGATTTCGCGGGTTGTGCCGTGGTGATTTCGCACGATCGGTTTTTCCTAGACCGCATCTGCACGCATATCCTCGCCTTTGAGGGGGATGCGCATGTGGAATGGTTCGAAGGCGATTTCTCAGCCTATGAAGAGGACAAGAAACGGCGGTTGGGCCCGGATGCGCTGGAGCCGAAGCGGGTGAAGCATAAGAAGTTCGTGAGGTAGGAAATCTTTGAAATTCAATGACTTGCCACGATACGCAAAAGAGGCGTATCGGGCAGCCCGCCGAAGGGCAATCATTAAGAATATCCAAATAATATCTGAGGAGGAGTTCGTCGGACTCTGGATTCAGAACGACGGAACTTGCATAATAAGCGGATTGCACTTTTCAGAAGAGCAGGAAGATTATGCTCCGGAAACGGGGTATGCTCGGCTCAAATCTCGCCCATGGGAGCCGTCTCTAGACCAGATTACTGCTGGTCTCGGCTATTCGCTCGAAAATAGTCAGCTTGTGTGTAAATGCGTAAATATTGGCAAGTCGGGCTACAGTGAAAATACCTTTGAAAAATGGGTTCTCGCAACTGCAAGTAAGATGGAAATGAAACGCTCTGTTAAACGGTGACGACTCGTAGGGTGCGCATTTATTGCGCACCAATCCACCAAATCACCTCAACCGTCCGCGCATCGGTGCGCAATGAATGCGCACCCTACGGGGGTCGTCGCCCTGCACCGTCACAAAACCTTCACTTGAATTTTCCATTATTTCCGATATCCATGAATTATGGAAACAATTGCCCCCGCCCGTCTTGCAACCTTGGGTCATCCGCAGCGGCTGGCCATCTTCAGGCTGCTCATGCGCCGCTATCCGGACCGTGTCCCGGCGGGCGAATTGGCCACGGTGCTGGGCCTCAAGCCCTCGACCCTCTCCGCCTATCTCGCGGCCTTGATGCAGGCCGGGTTGGTGGTGCAAGAGCGGTCCGGCACATCGCTGCGATATTCCATCGCCATGACAGAGGTGCGACGCACCTTTGACTACCTGCTCAACGATTGTTGTCGCGGGCGCCCGGATATCTGCGCGCCCTTTCCCACCCTCAGAGGAGGCCCCGATATGGCCCATCGCAAATACACCGTGCTCTTCATCTGCGTTGGCAATTCTGCCCGCTCGATCTTTGCCGAAACCATCCTGCGTGACATGGCCGGGGATCGGTTCACCGTCCATTCCGCCGGAACGCGGCCCTATTCCGAGCTCAATCCCTTCGCTCTGGAGGTCTTGCGCGCCAAGGGCCATGATGTGAGCCCGCTGCGCGCCAAGAACGTGTCAGAGTTCACAGCCCCCGATGCGCCGGCGCTCGACTTTGTTTTTACCGTCTGCGACACGGCCGCCAACGAGGAGTGCCCGGCTTGGGAAGGTCAGCCGGTCAGCGCCCATTGGGGCATGCCCGATCCGGTCAAGGTCGAAGGCACGGAGGCACAGAAAAGCCTTGCGTTTCAACAGGCTTACGGCGCGCTCCGCAACCGGATCACCGCCTTTGCGGCGCTGCCCATCGACACATTGGATCGTGTCAGCCTGCAAGCGGCGGTTGATGACATCGCGCGGCAGGGCGCGGGGCAGGGCGCATGACGGTCTATGCCATCAACGGTCTTGGGCGGATCGGCAAGCTGATCCTCAAGCCGCTGATCGCGCGGGGGGCCAACATAGCCTGGATCAACGACGCGGTGGGCGATGCCGCCATGCACGCCCATCTGCTCGAATTCGATACGGTGCATGGGCGCTGGGACGCCGCTTTTGACCATGACGATGATGCGGTGATCATCGACGGCACGCGCCTGCCTTTTGTCGGCGCGCGCGACCTCGGCGACCTGCCCTTGGCAGGCGTTGATGTTGTGATCGACTGCACCGGTGTTTTCAAGACCGAGGCCAAGATCGCGCCTTACTTTGCGGCGGGCGTCAAGAAGGTCGTCGTGTCCGCCCCGGTCAAGGATGGCGATGCGGCCAATATTGTTTACGGCGTCAATCACGAGATTTATGAGCCTGCACGGCACCGCATCGTGACGGCGGCAAGCTGCACGACGAATTGCCTCGCCCCGGTGGTCAAGGTGTTGCATGAGAGCATTGGCATCAAACATGGCTCGATCACCACGATCCATGACGTGACCAACACTCAGACCATCGTGGATCGCCCTGCCAAGGACCTGCGCCGCGCGCGCTCGGCGCTCAATTCTCTGATCCCCACCACCACGGGCAGTGCCACGGCGATCACACTGATTTACCCCGAGTTGAAAGGCCGATTGAACGGCCACGCCGTGCGCGTGCCGCTGCTGAATGCGTCGATCACCGATTGCGTGTTCGAGATGGATCGAGAAACCAGCGTCGAGGAGGTGAACGCGCTGTTCAAATCCGCAGCCGATGGGGCGCTTGCGGGAATTCTGGGCTATGAAACCCGTCCCCTGGTTAGCGCCGATTACACCAATGACACCCGCTCTGGCATCGTCGATGCGCCCTCGACCATGGTGGTGAATGGCACGCAGGTAAAGGTTTATGTCTGGTATGACAACGAGATGGGCTATGCGCATCGCTTGGTCGATGTGGCCTGCATGGTCGGGGACAGCCTGTGACCACACGCCCCGAAGGCCTCAGCGCCTATATCGCTGTCACGGCGGCCTATTGGGCCTTTATGCTCAGCGATGGCGCGCTCCGGATGCTGGTGCTCTTGCATTTTCACACGCTGGGGTTCAGCCCGGTGCAATTGGCCTATCTCTTTGTTTTGTATGAGGTAGCGGGGATGGTGACGAACCTCTCGGCGGGCTGGATCGCGGCGCGGTTCGGGCTGACGGCGACGCTTTATGCGGGGCTTGGCCTGCAAGTGCTGGCGCTCATCGCGCTGGCGCAACTTGATCCACTGTGGAGCCTGCCGGTCTCGGTGGCCTTCGTGATGGCTGTGCAAGGCGCTTCGGGCGTGGCCAAGGATTTGGCCAAGATGTCGTCGAAATCCGCGGTCAAGCTGTTGGCGCCCAAGGAGGACGGCGGCCTCTTTCGCTGGGTGGCGGTGCTCACAGGGTCAAAGAACGCGGTCAAGGGGGTTGGGTTTCTGGTGGGGGCGGCGCTCTTGGCGGGGATCGGGTTCGTGGGCGCGGTCTGGGCCATGGCGGCGGCGCTTGCGGTGATCCTGATTGCCGTGGTCCTTGCCATGCCACCGGGCCTGCCACGCGGGCGCAAGGGCGCGAAATTCTCGGAAGTCTTTTCGAAATCGGCCAATGTGAACTGGCTGAGCGCGGCGCGCGTGTTCCTTTTTGGCGCACGAGATGTGTGGTTCGTGGTGGGCATTCCGATCTATTTCTACGGCGTCTTGTCGGACGGGTCCGAGGCGGGCAACCGCGCGGCGTTCTTTCTGATCGGCAGCTTCATGGCGGGCTGGATCATCCTCTATGGCGCGGTGCAGGCCTCGGCCCCCAAGATATTGCGCGCCAAATCGCGACCTGAGGCGGCCCTGATCGCGGCGGCGCGGAGCTGGGCGCTTGCCCTCTGCGCGGTGCCTGCGGTGCTGACCGCGCTGGCGCTGATGGCAGGGGGGGCGCAGACGTGGCTCACGGTGGCGCTGGTGGCGGGGTTGCTGGTCTTTGGCGCAATTTTTGCGGTCAATTCGGCGCTGCATTCCTATTTGATCCTTGCCTTTACCCGTGCCGAGCGGGTGACAATGGATGTGGGTTTCTATTACATGGCCAATGCCGCTGGGCGGCTCTTGGGCACGCTGCTCTCGGGGCTGACCTATCAGCTGGGTGGGCTTGCGCTGATGCTGGGGGTGGCGACAGGGATGGTCGCGCTGTCGGCTCTGGCGGCGGGACGACTGGGTCTACAGGAAAAGGCAGAGGCATGAGCGGTTTCGAGCGCTATCTGACGGTCTGGGTGGCCCTCGCCATGGCGGCGGGTGTCATCCTTGGGCTTGTGGCGCCTAGCCTCATCGCGGCGATTGCGGCGGCAGAGGTGGCGCGGGTCAATCTGGTGGTGGCGGTGTTGATCTGGGCCATGGTCTATCCGATGATGGTCGGCGTCGATCCCACGAGCCTGGGCCAAGTGGCGCGCCAACCTCGGGGGCTGGCGATTACGCTGGTGGTCAATTGGCTGATCAAGCCCTTCAGCATGGCGGCCTTGGCGGTGCTGTTCTTTGAGGGTGTCTTCGCCGATCTGATTGCCCCCGCCGACGCACAGCAATATATCGCCGGGCTGATCCTTTTGGGCGCTGCCCCCTGCACGGCGATGGTGTTTGTCTGGTCGCAACTGACCAAGGGCGACGAGAGCTATACGCTCTTGCAGGTGTCGGTCAACGATGTGGTGATGGTCTTTGCCTTTGCGCCGCTCGTGGCGTTTCTGTTGGGGGTCACGGATATCGTCGTGCCGTGGGAAACGCTGGTTCTGTCGGTGCTGCTCTTTGTGGCGCTGCCGCTGGCGGCGGGGTTGTTCACGCGGCGCAGGCTTGGATCTAAGGCGCGGATTGCGGCGTTTCAGGCGCAGGTCAAGCCGTGGTCGATCCTCGGGTTGATTGCGACGGTGGTGATCCTCTTTGGGCTTCAGGGCCGGGTCATTGTCGAGCGGCCAATGGTGATCGGGCTGATCGCGGTGCCCATTATCTTGCAAAGCTACGGGATTTTCGTGCTGGCCTATGTGGCGGCCTGGTTGCTCAAGGTGCCGCACCGGATCGCAGCCCCCTGTGCGCTGATCGGGACGTCGAATTTCTTTGAGCTCGCGGTGGCCGTGGCGATTTCGCTCTTTGGGCTCAATTCCGGCGCGGCGCTGGCCACAGTGGTCGGCGTGCTGGTCGAGGTGCCGGTGATGCTGTCGCTGGTGGCGCTGGCCAACCGGACGCGGGCGCGGTTTACCTGAGACAGGTCAAGAAAAAGCCCCGCGCGGTGGCGCGGGGCTATACGCCTTGCGGCATTTCGTTTCTTACTGCGCGAAGGTCGCGAGATAGGCGGCCACGTCCTCGGCCCCCTTGGCGAGCTTGAAGGTCATCTTCGAGCGGCTGCCAAGATATTCACTCGGGTCTTTGACATAGGCTGCAAGCTCTGCCTCATCCCAAACGAGCCCGTCTGCGCCTTTGGCGGCCAGACCGTCAGAATACTTGAAGTCCTCGACGCTGCCCGCCGCGCGGCCGATCACGCCATAGAGGTTCGGGCCGGTCTTGCCGCCCTTCACGATGGTTTCGCTGTCAGAGGCGATCATGTGGCAGGCTTTGCATTTATTGAATTCTTTTTCGCCTTTGGCGGCGTCGCCTGCGGCGAAGGCGGGCAGGGAGAGCGCCACGAGCGTGGCGGAAGCGGCGAGAAGTGTCTTCATAAGCTACCTCATTGGGGTTTGGTTGCGTTCCGGGTGTAACCATAGCCCGACTGCTTCGGCTTGCAACCTCCAACTTTGGTAGCGGCGTTGGTCGGCCTCAGTCAAATATCTGTGAAAAGCGCCGTCGCAGAGCCACATCAAGGTCGGCCATGGTGACCGGAAGACCTAGGTCCACGAGAGAGGTCACGCCGTGGTCTGTGATCCCGCAGGGCACGATGCCGGTGAAATGCTCCAGGTCGGGTTCGACGTTGATCGAGATACCGTGAAAGCTGATCCATTTGCGCAGGCGGATGCCGATGGCGGCGATCTTGTCCTCAGCCGGTTGGCCTGTGGCTGTGAGCGGCTTGTCCGGTCGGGTGACCCAGACCCCCACGCGACCCGGTCGTATTTCCCCAATCACATTGAATTCGGCCAAGGTCGCGATGACCCAGCCTTCCAGTTGGCGCACGAAGCAACGCACATCGCGGCCGCGCTTGCCCACGTCGAGCATGATGTAGATGACGCGCTGACCGGGGCCATGATAGGTATACTGCCCGCCGCGTTTGGCCTCATAGACCGGAAAACGGTCAGGATCGGTCAGGTCTGCCGGTTTGGCCGAGGTGCCGGCGGTATAAAGTGGCGGATGCTCCAGAAGCCAAATTGCCTCGGCTGCGGTGCCGTCGGCGATTCGCGCAACGCGCTCCTCCATCGCGGCTACGGCCACCGGATAGGGCACAAGATCGGCGGAGAGGTGCCATTCCACGCCGGTTTGGTCGATTGCAATGGGGGTTTCGAGCGGCAAGGTTTGACTCTGTCTACGTGTGAGGGAAAACTTGTGGTAGATTGTCCTATCGAGTTTTGCACCTGCTTAGGGGAGATGAGAGATGTTTTCAAAACGAATTATGATGGCTGCATTGGCGGCATCGGTAGCAATGCCTGCGGGCGTTGCCCATGCGGATTTCAAGGATGGACTGGTCGGGGGGCTGGTTGGTGGTGCCGTCAGTGGCATCATCGTGAACGAAAGCGCCAAGGCGCGGGAACGCAAACAACAAACCACGACCACGACGCGCCGGGTCTACCAGGCTCCCGTCAACACGGTCGAGCGCCAGCAAGTCCGCGAAGAACAGACAGCGCTGAATTACTTTGGCTTTCCGGCAGGGTCGCCAGACGGCGTGCGCGGACGCAACACCCGCGACGCGGCGGCGCAGTTTCAGGCGCATATGGGCTATCCGGCGACCGGCTATCTGGCCGATTACGAGCGTCAGTTCTTGATCAGCTCGTATTACCGCGCACAGAGCAGCGGGGCGGCCACCGCGCAGTTGATCGCGCAACGCGGACAGGGGACGCGCGGATTGTTGCATGCATATCGCGACGAGGCAGTCGGCGTGCCGACCTATGCGGCGGCGCCCGTGCCTGCGCCTGCTGCCCCTTCGCCGGTGATGGCCTCCATTCCAGAGGCGGCGCAGGTGCCGGCGGCAAGCACGGCCCCGGCTGCAGTCGGGTTCGCGGCTCTGCCCAATCTCATGGCTTCTGGTGGCGAGGGGCCATCGCTGGCGTCGCATTGCAATCAGGTCAGCCTGATCACCAATTCAAACGGCGGTTTTGTAACTGCGGCGTCGCTGGGCGATTCGCGCGTTGCGTTGAACGAGCAGTTCTGCCTCGCACGCACCTATGCGATTGCCGAAGGCGAGACGATGGCGGCCGCTCTCAAGGGCGTGACACCGGCACAACTCGAAGAACAGTGCCGCGCCTTTGAGCCTGCGATGCGGGATCATGTGGCGGCGCTCTCGCTGAATTCACGCGAAGAGGTCGTGCAGAACGTGCGCGGTTTCGTGCTCCAATCGGGGCAATCCCCGGCGCAATTGTCGGGAACGGCGAAAATCTGCCTTTCGGTGGGCTACCGCATCGACAACATGAATGTGGCGCTTGGCTCTGCCCTTTTGCTCACAGCCTTGGGTGAGGAACCTTACGGTGAGCTGATGGGACATCACCTGAACGAAGGCTTTGGCACAACGCGGCGGCCTGATCTGGCCCTGGCATGGTATCAAGGGGCTGTTGAGGCGATCGAGCGCGGCGCTGAGCCCGTTTTCGCCCCCGGCAACACTGAGCGCACCGGGCTTTTGCGCAAGGCGGCGTTCAAAACACAGGGCGCAGCGGCGGGCGCATCAGAGAGCGTGCAGCCGGTTGCAACCCTGCCGACATTCAAGCTGGAATAGGCGCGCAGCCCATCGTTTGAAAAACCGGAGGGGCAATGTGTTTTGCCCCTTCACAAGCCTGATTAGTTTGCATATACGGCCCGGACCTACCTGATCACGTGCGGTCGTGGCGGAATTGGTAGACGCGCAGCGTTGAGGTCGCTGTGGGGTAACACCCGTGGAGGTTCGAGTCCTCTCGACCGCACCATTTCACTCAAGAAAATCTTTTGATTTCAATAACTTGAGAAATCAGGGGGCGGTTTCATCCACCCAAATGACCACCCTTAACGATCTGTTGTCAGTATTAAGTTATTGGTTGCTTCCAACCTACGGTTGGGCGACTCTGTGCTGATGAAGGTGAGACCATTCTCACTGTGCTCTAGAACGGCTCAATCAAGGATTTAGCATGCTAAGAAGACGCATCTTCAGCACATTTCTAGCGATTTGTACGGCGATTTTTTTACTCGGCTGCGAACCTATAACTAGTAACGGTGCAATCGTAATCAACGGACGACCGGCGTCGATTGAAATATCAGAAAATGCGCCAGACGGAAACAAATTGCTCGGACTCGACGTGACTATAAACTCAGAATTTATCGGAACGGCGAAATTTGTTAAGGAAGCGCCAGGAACGGGTTCAGGATCAAAGATTTCTTTTGGGCCGATTAAATCGAAGTATGGGGAAATTTTACTGGTTCGAAATTTGAATGGAAACACGGTAAGCCACGATGTATTCATCGGTGGGAATTACGCTGGAAATGTTCATTTCTATACATTCACGGGTATTCTTTGATTTGAACGCCGTTATTCATCTTAACTTGCTTAGTATTATGGCTTGTGCCAACTAACGTGTGGTTATGATTTCCACTTGGGCGTCACCGGAATGACGGGAATCGCGGCAACTTTTTTATGGGTCCTCCTGAGCCGAATTTGACTTGCGGGTAACGCGCGACTGCAACACTTTGCTAGCGACAGAATTTTTCGGGTTATCTTGCGTTTGCGCTTCCGACAAAACCGACAAAACTATGGTCGAGCAAGGTTCTTTCATTTTTGTCGGTTCTGTCCCCTTCGTGCTCTGGGTCACGCGAACCAAGATCACATTAAGACTGCTCCTGATTTATCGTATGAAGCCTGTGTTGCCTGCTACCCTTTCGGGTTGGAGCGGATTCAGCAGGCTGGATGCAATCCCCTTTCCATTGATGGCAACCTAACGGTCACTTTCTAGACGGCGATGTTGTCTGTTCATAAAAATCCAGCGCGTCAATTTGTAAAAGGATTTTACGGTAATGGGGTCCACCTCTTGGGTAGTTCCCGTGTGACCATCTCTTTTGATATATCGCCCACCCATATTTGTGGAACGCTCCACTGGCGTTTTTAGACGTTTCTCCCTTTCTTGTGGTTCTGGCGTAAAAATCCACCCAATCTTCCTTATCGTTGACCGCCATCAAGCCAGGCTTCGTCTGTTCAGTTCTTATCTCGAATGCTGCGATTGGTCCCCTTGTGCCCATTCCGGTGAGCAGCTTGACCCATTCGTTTGAACTCTCAAAAGCATCGAACTCATTCAATTTCACCATCAGGTGCTTGCAAAGACGGCTGATGTGGTTCCGATCGCGATCTGTGCGAAACTCAAAATCTGGACAGTCACACGTCTGATCCCTTAATGAAACACTGTACGATACACTTGGATTCCAAAATGAACGAACTTTGAGAATTTTGTCAGCTGTCGTTGGTGGGCTGAAATAAAGGTCAACTTCAAAAAAACCCCGTTGCTCATATCCAACTCTGTGTTTCATATATTCCTGTGTAGCGCTGGTTAAGTAGATGGGTAAAGGGCGGCGCGACAAAACCGACAGAACCGACACAACTCCGATCATGTAAAGGTTTTGTCAGTTCTGTCGGTTTTGTCGCGCCGTGTGATGTCAAGACTCCGGCTGATGCAGTGCAGGGTTCACCGCATACAACCTTTGTGGTCTACCGCCCTTTGGGTTTGGGGCTGTTTCAGTAAGCCGAATGCACTCTCCGTCTTCTAAAGCTGAAAGCGCCGGATCCAAGTCCACCTTGCGGGCGACCCCTGTGATTTCAAGGCGCATGACCTGTCGCGCGGTAAACGATTGCCAGCCGTGCTCTTTGATAACCTCTACAAGCTTGCGTGCCGCGCGCTCGGCTTTTGGCGTTGCCGAATCGGCATATGCGCGGCGCGCCATGGGAAGAAGATATGCCTCCACGAGACGTGTGGCCCTGCCGAACTGTGCCGCTGTAATTTCACGCGGTTCCTGCTCTCCTTCACTGGCCCAATCGAGATGCGCAAGAACCAAAGACACACGCGCCGCCAATCCAGGAAGCTTACCGATAAAGGATAGCATCAGTCCTTCTAACCCGACTTCCCAGCCACGAATTTTCTGCCGGAATTTATCCATCAGATCACAGGCTTCTTCGTTCAAGGAGATGAACCACGGCCGCACTCCGCCTGTTTCATCCGCCACCAGATCGAGCGAAAGCAAACGCTCAATCAGTTTCTCCATTAAGGCGTCATCGGTCCACGGTTGTGGACGGCGCAGCGGCGCAGGTTGCGGATGGATCGGAACAAATCGCGCCAAGAGCCCGTCATCATCAGAATTGAACAACAGCGACTTGAGCCGATCGGGCTGGATGCCGCCCAGCACCCCTATCGACAGGCGGTCGATCGTCAGCGGTTCGCGGCCCATCCGCTCGACCGTGAAACCCCGCCCACCGAAGGCTTCAAGCCAAAAGGGCCGGTCACTGCCGCCACCCGAATAACGCTGCATACCTTGCAGCCATCCAGCAAGTTCATCGCGCATCTGTAGTGTGCCGCGCGGTTGGCGCGCCAGTATGGCCCCAAGCCTTTCAATAGTGCCATCATTCACCACAAGCCGGGGGATATGTGGCATAGGCCCTGCATTGGCCTCGTGTGGCCTCTCAGGACATTGTTCCTTCTTTTTGATTGCCGCCTTCACCTGTTCTTTCCATGCCTGATCGGCTAGGTTGGCCAACTCTGACTCTTGCCTCCACCCGTCTTGCAGCCTTTGTGCAGTTTCCCGCAAGGGGCGCTCTGCCTTCCGCAAAGGTTGCAGCACCGCATCAATCGCTGGGCTTTTGCCTGAGCTGGGCGCGCCAATGCACATGGTCCAGATGATCGGTGGTTCGTTCCAGCCTTGCCAGACTGTCACCCAGCGCGTGTTTCCGATGGTCGCACCCGCCACGGCCAGCAGCGCCGCGAACACGTAGTCGGGCGGGGCGCTTTTTGACGCCGCTGCATTCTCCACCCATTGTGCCAGACGTTCTCCCAGCACATCGCGCAAGGGCAGTTCGGGGGCAGGCGGTAATTCGGTGCGCAAGAAGCGCGGCGCAGGTTCTGGCCATTCTTCATTGTCTGACGATGTGACGGTTTGCCCGCGATCATAAACCCGCTTGCACATGCGCGCCACGTTCTGTGTCGTGTCGCGCCGGTAATCGGCCCGCTTTTCATATTTGTCCCGCATGAGGGCCGATCGGCGAAACAGGCGATCCATGCGCGGCATATCTTTGCCGGTCCAGAACGCCAGGTGGCCCATGAGTGCAGCATCAGCAGCACTATGATCGAACGGGCGCTCCGGGTCAGGGTATTTCGTGGCGAGCCGTTCCGCGTTTGCTTCCCACAAGTCCTTGATGGTCACACCGCCGCCGAACGCCGATGTCGCACCAGCCGTCCGCAGCATCATGCCGATCAGTTCGTCGTCATCCTCGGGTCCGGTGTAGGTCGGATCACGTCCGTCAGGCAGATCGCCCAGGAAAGGCCGCTCGGGTATGAGGCGGCGCAATTGGTCGGTCCAGTCCTTGTCCACATACTCACCGCCGCCAATCACGCTCAGACCGTCGCGGGACAGGGCAACGAATCTGCCAGATGTGTAAAATTCCTTGTCGCCATCCCACTTGTTCTTGTGCGTTTTGGGTAAGTCCGGGTCACAGCGCCCGATTATGTGCAGACCTTTGCCACTGGTAGAGACCTCACCGAGCGCGCCGCCAAATGACAGGAATATTGCCTGTGATTCGGCTGACCACTGACCTTGTGAATCAAGCGCGCCATCAACGTCGAGCAGGAAGAACCCGTCGCCATTCAGCACCCATCCCACACCGTAAGGTGCATTGGGTTTAGTATCGTTCCATGTAGCATATCGCGCTGCGTCCTCAAACGTGCGCCATTGATCCGGGCTCGGTGGGTCAATGCTGTGGCCTTGATGGCCACACGGTATTTTCTGCCACTTTCCAGCGGCAGAGTCCCACTCGCGGCGGTATAACACATACCTTTCAGGCAGTTCCATGATCGGACTCCCTCGCTGCGTTCAGCAGGCGTTCACCGATCATCTGCGCATCTTCTGGATGCAGGAAGAAACTGACGCGCTGGGCGTCATTATTGGTCTTTGCGCCGAACAGAACCCCGCCCGGAAACGGCAATGTGACCATAAGGGACGGTGGCTCTTTCCAAGCGTCTGCGCTCCATTCCTGCGCTAATTGTTCTGACGTGTAGAATTTGAATTTGTTTTCGGTTACCATGTCTTTATCCTTAAAGGTGCATCAAGGCCCGAACCTCTCCCCGGAAAGGTTGGTTCGGGCTTTTTTTATGCAGTGGTTTCGGGTTGGTTATGTGGCTCAGATGCGGTGGCGATGCGCGCATCGAAGGCGTCTAGTTCGGCCTCGCGCCATAGGATGCGAGCGCCGATCTTCATAGGGGCAGGAAACCCGATTTCTGGGTTTTCCTGCCAACGATACACACTCGACCGGCTGATCTTATAGCGGTCCTGCACCTCGTTGCTGGTCAGATATTGGGTCACGTTGGCACCTCATGCTTGAGCTTGTGGTGCCATGATGACGTTGGCCTCCCTTTCGGTAGAGGGGGACAAACTTCAGAAATCTATTAGTTACTGAAAACGCTGTATAATTTTCTTTATTCGATCGACATGTCGGCGCACAGGTTTATCGACATGTAGGATGAAATGTAGGATGAACGCCTCAATAGGTGTTGGAGTTACCTCAGCATCTTTCTCGATGAAATCGCGTATTTTTCCCGATGTTAAACTAACGGTCGCGCCGCTTTTCTCGAACAAGGCAAATACGCAAAATGTGTATATCACTTCTGGCTTAGGAGCGTCCATGCTAACATCAGCCAAGTTCTCGTTAAGCAATTTAAGCGTGTTCTGAACCTTCTCTGGAAAAGACGTCTCAATATGGTCTAAGTTATTTTTCAGGATCTGGTCTTCAGCAAACGCATCATCGAGTGATTTACCGTCTGAGTGCCTCTTATCCAGCCTCTTGATCCGTTTCTTCAATTCACTAGCTGATACTCTGTCTTTCCCGTAGTGAGCAGCTTTATAGGCACGAAAATCGAGCAGACATAAGTCAACTGAATGCCGGAAGTCCTCTGAGAATGACCTTTTAAATTTGCTCTCCCAGTGAGCCCATTGAACATCGCTTATTGGGTCTATCCAAGCAGATTTGCTGGTTGGTAAATCTCTCCGGCCTCCCATCAAGATGTACCGTCGACAAAATCCGCCCAGCGCTGCATCAGATCGCGCCGCTGCTCCAAGAAATCTGTCCGCTTGTAGGACCGTTCGACCTTGCCGCCCGTGCTGTGGGCGAGACAGACTTCGGATATCTCCCAAGGGGCATCTGCCGCCTCGGAACACCATGTCCGGAAACTGGACCGGAAGCCGTGTGGCCTTGCGTCCATGCCGCGCCGCTCCATCAGGCGGGACATGGTGGCGTCTGAGATCACACCCTTACGCACGTTCGGAAACAGGAACCCGTCACGCGCATAGGGTTTCACCCGGTCGATCACGTCTAGTGCCTGTCGCGACAATGGTACTCGGAAATCATCGCCCGAGTCGCGCCGTCCCTTCATTTGGTCTGCCGGGACAATCCACACATCGCTGTCGATCTGGTCTAGGTGGATGTGGCGCAGTGGGCGCGACCGCGTTCCGATTGTCAGGATCAGGAGTTTGAGCGCCAGATTCGTCACTGTGTCGGGCTGCAAGGATGCGTAGAAGGCTGGCACGTCCTGCCACGGTAGAAAGGCTGTGTGCTCGACTCTGTGGCGCTGTGCGCCCAGCAGCGCCCTTGCCTTCGCAACCGCCTGCATGTCCACATCAAGGCCCAGCGCCGCGCCGTGCTGGATGCAGACAGACAGGCGTTCTATCGCTTTCTTTGCCGTCGCAGCTTTGGTGTGCCAGATCGGGGCCAATGCGTTGCGAATGTCGATCTGGTCAATTTCCGCGACCGGCACTTTGCCCAGCTTTGGCAGGACGTGGAGTTCAAGAGGCGAAAACCATCGCCCCGCTTTCCCTTCGCCCCTGAGCTCAGCCTTGCGCGACTCGAAGCAATCTCGCGCCACGTCAGCGAGAAGGTGCAGGTTGCGTTCCTGTTGCCGCCGCTCCTTTTCGCGCTCCTTGATCGGGTCTTTCCCCTGACGGGCGATGGCGCGCCATTTTTCCGCCTCGGTCCTTGCCTGCTTGAGCGTCACACTGGACAAGGGGCCAAGCCCCATCTCTCGACGCCTACCATGCACTGTGATCCTGAGAAACCATTGCGCACCGCCATCGTTGCGCTGGTGTAGCCAGAGCCCGCCACCATCGGAATACTTACCGATCGGCGCTGTGCGCACGAAAGAAGCGGAAAGCTTGTTCAAGGCTCTGGTCATTCTGTCCACTGTTCTACCCACCTCAACATGTGGGATACAGTGGCACAAAATGCAACACTGTGATACAGGTTTATTCGCTTAAGTAGCTGATTAAGCTATATTTAGGAACAGTACGCTACATCAAGATATAGGAGTTCAATGCGTCTCGACCGCACCATTTCACCCTCTTGGGTGACAGTTTGATCAAGAGTAGTTCCCCCTATATCAAGTGTTTATGCCGTATATTGCGGTGGATCATAGGCGTGTTCCGTCACGCAGAGCCGTGCTGCACAGCACGCCCGTCTTCGCGCCACTCGGGCAGGCCACCGAGCAAACGGCGGGCGTTCAGGCCGCGTTGGCGCAAGAGGCTGACAGCCTGATGTGCATAGAGACAATAGGGCCCACGGCAATAGGCGATGATTTCGCGGCTTGGATCGAGCGACGGGATCAATGTCTCGAGTTCCCCAAGGCTGACCCGCCGCGCGCCGGGAATATGACCGGCGGCAAATTCGTCTTCGGGCCGAATGTCGAGCAGGGTGACGGCACCGATGGTCAAGCGTTCGGCAAGCTCGGCGCGGGTGAGGGGTTCAGGTGTCGGGGCGTCGCCGGACAGCCCATCCAGAATCACTGTCACCTGCGCCAGATTGGTTTCGGCCACCTCGCTCATTAACCCCATGAGCGTGATCGTGCGCGCGTCGCGCAGCGCATAGATCACCGTCTTGCCCGCACGGCGGCTGGTGACAAGGCCGGCACGGCGCAGCTGTTGCAGGTGCTGCGAGGTATTGGCCACCGTTAGTCCGGTCTTGTGCGCCAGTGTCTCGACCGAAGCCTCGGTCTGCGCCAGTTGTTCCAAGAGCATCAGCCGCGCAGGTGCGGCAAGAGCCTGCGCGATGAGGGCATATTCCTGCAAGAGCGCCTGTTTCGGGCTTGTTGACATGGCGGCGGTGCCTCTCTAATCATTCAAGTGATGACTTGAATCATAAGGACTCCGCGTCACCGCGCAAGCCTGAAAGGCCCGCCCATGTCCGAAACGATCCTGAGCGCAGAGCCTGTGATCCGTCTGTCGGTGTTTCTGGCGCTGTTGGTTGTCATGATGATCTGGGAACTGACCGCGCCGCGCCGCAGACAAGAGATCCCGCGCGTGATCCGTTGGACCAACAATCTGGGCCTCGTGGTCTTGGATACGGTCATTCTGCGGCTGACTTTTCCGGTTCTCGCGGTCGGTCTGGCGGTGATCGGGGCAGAGCGGGGATGGGGCCTCTTCAACAATTTGGCCGTGCCCGAATGGGTCGCGATCGTTGTCTCGGTTCTGCTGCTTGATCTCGCGATCTACCTGCAACACGTGATGTTCCATGCTGTGCCGGGGCTGTGGCGGCTGCACCGGATGCACCATGCCGATCTGGAGTTTGACGCCACAACGGGCCTGCGCTTTCACCCGGTCGAGATTGTGATGTCGATGGCGATCAAGCTGGCAATGGTGGCGGCGCTCGGTCCGCCAGCGTTGGCGGTGCTGATTTTTGAGGTGCTGCTCAATGGCACGGCGCTGTTCAATCATGGGAATGTGAACGTGCCTCAATCTGTGGATCGCTGGCTGCGCCTGATTGTGGTGACGCCGGATATGCACCGCGTGCATCATTCGAGTGATCCGCGCGAGACCAATTCCAATTACGGCTTTAACCTGCCGTGGTGGGATCGCCTGTTGGGCACCTATGTGGCGCAGCCTGCGCGCGGTCATGCCGCGATGCAGATCGGGATCGAGCAATTCCGCACGCGGCGCGACCTGTGGCTCGACCGGATGCTGGTGCAACCGCTGCGCGGTCCGGCCTCTGGTCATGCGCTTGCCAAGCCTGACGCCGAGGCGGGGGATATGAAAGAGGGTGCCGCGCTTTCGACACCTAGCCCCAAGTGCTGAGCACCGCTGCGCGGATCATGGACCGGCTGATCTGAGCCCGGTCATTCCCACCAGCGGTCGATGGTGGCGATATCCTCATCCGACCAGCCGAAGTGGTGCGCGAATTCATGCACCACCACATGCGTGACCAGATCGGCCAACTCAATATCGCCGCGCTCGCGCCACTCTGCAAGGATCGGCTCTCGGAAAATCCAGATTGTGTTTGGTCCAAGTGGTTGGTCGAATTGGGATTTTTCTGTCAGCGGGATGCCTTCGTAGAGGCCGGTGAGATCGAGAGGGTCGTCGATCTGCATCTCTTTGAGCACATGCGCTGGCGGCCAGTCCACAACAAGCAGAGCCACCTCCTGCGCTGCTTGGCGGAAGGCAGCAGGGAGGCTGGCCATCGCCGTGCGGGCCATATCCTCGACTGCGGTGAGATCGGGCAGAGCGTGATGCATAGCCGGGATATGGGGCGTTGGGGCGGAAATGTAAATCCGCCCCAACGGTCGGATCAGAGCATCAACTGATAGCTGGAAGGCACGTATTGAAATCCGTCGCCGCGCGTTTCCACATAGCCCACGGCGGGGAAGGGCATGTGATAGCCGATGAACGGCACCTTGTCGGTGGCAAGCATGTCCAAAACCTTGCGTCGGGTGACGGCGGCCTGCGCCTTGTCCATGTCGAATTTCACCTCCCAATCGGGGTACCCAAGCGACCAGACGTAGTGGTTGGCAAAATCGGCGGCGATCACCAGCGATTTGCCTGCGCTCTCGATCATATAAGCGGTATGGCCGGGGGTATGGCCGGGGGCGGACATGGCGGTGATGCCCGAAGCCACGCTGGCCCCGTCGCCGATCATCTCGGTCTTTTCAGCCAAGGGACGCATCTTGGCCTCGAAATTCTCATTGGAAGCGCCGGCCCAATGGTCGAACTCTGTGCTGGCCGTCATGTAGCGGGCATTGGGGAACGTCACCGAACCGCCTTCGCCCGTCAGCCCACCGATGTGATCGCCGTGCATATGGGTGATGACCACCACATCGACCTGATCAGGGGTATAACCCGCAGCGGCAAGCGCGCCGGTGATGGCATCGGGATTGAGTCCGGTGTCAAACAGCACCAGTTCCGCGCCGGTGTTGATCACGGTCGGGGTAAAGAAGAACTGCGCCTGATCCGTTGGGATATTGTGGGCGGCAGAAGCCTCGGCAAACTCTTCGGCAGTCACATTGAGACCAAAGATGGTATGCGGATCGGGACGCGGCATGGTGGCGGCGAGCAGTGTGGTTACTTCGAACTCGCCGAGCGTCACGCGGTTGAAGCGGGTTGTGGCCGCGCCCAGCATCGGCGCTGCTGCGCGCGCGGATGTTCCGGCGATACCGGCCAGCGGGAGGGCGGCAGCCGAGCCCAGAACGGCGCGGCGGGTGAGAGTGATGTGGGACATTAACACCTCCTGTTTTTTGTTCCTCACAGAGAGTAGCGTAATTTGATGTAGTGCAATTAACGTTCACACAAAGTTGAGGTGTTGGCGGGTTTGTAAGCCTCACTTCAAAAGCCCCGCACCAAAGGCTAGCTTGCGGTCATGTTCACCGTTTTTCAAAACCGCGATTACGCCCACCTGTTCTGTGCGCAGGTCGTGGCGTTGATTGGTACGGGCCTGCTCAGCGTTGCGCTTGGCCTCTTGGCCTATGATCTGGCGGGGGATCGCGCGGGGTTGGTTTTGGGCGCGGCGTACACGATCAAGATGGTTGCCTATGTGGGACTGTCGCCCGTGGCGCAGGCCGTGGTGCAGCGTCTGCCGCGCAAGGCTGTTCTGATCGCGGCGGACCTGTTGCGTGCGGGTGTTGGACTGTGCCTGCCTTTTGTGAGTGATCTGTGGCAGATCTACGCGTTGATTTTCATCTTGCAGGCTGCCTCGGCCACCTTCACCCCGGCCTATCAGGCGGTGCTGCCTGATGTGCTCCCGGATGAGCGGGACTATACACGCGCGCTGTCTTTGTCACGGATGGCCTATGATCTGGAGAACCTGGTCAGCCCGGCGTTTGCGGGCGTTTTGCTGATGGTGATGAGCTATCACTGGCTATTTCTGGGCACGGTCGCGGGGTTTGTGGGATCTGCGTTGCTGGTGGCTGTAACCCCAGTTCCGATGGTGCATGGCACGGTGGCCGATCGTCCGTTTCGCGAGCGTCTCTTTCGGGGGTTGCGCATTTACCTGGCCACACCCCGGCTGCGTGGGTTGTTGGCGCTCAATTTCGCGGCAGCCTCTGTCGGGGCATTCGTGCTTGTGAACACGGTGGTGCTGGTGCGGAGCGGTTATGGCGGGAGCGAGAGTGACCTGGCGCTGGCCATGGCCGCCTTTGGGGCGGGGTCCATGGGTGCCGCGTTGATGCTGCCGCGGCTGCTGGGTCATTTCACCGACCGGTGGCTGATGGTGGTCGCCGCGCGGGGCTTGATTATTGTGGCATTAGTCATGGGGGCGGTGCTTTGGCGTGGTGGGGTAACGGACTGGGGCGTGTTTCTACTGATTTGGGCCATGATCGGGTTTCTTTACTCTGGCGTTCTCACGCCATCGGGGCGGCTTTTGCGGCGCTCAGCCCATGCCGAGGATCGCCCGGCCATCTTTGCCGCGCAATTCGCGCTCAGCCATGCCTGCTGGTTGGTGAGCTACCCATTGGCCGGCTGGTTGGGGCAGGTGCTTGGGATGGGGACGGCCCTGTTGCTGCTGGCCGGTTTGGCGGTTTTGGGGCTGCTTGCAGCGGCGTGGCTATGGCCTGCCGACCTGCCGGACGCGCCCCGGCATGAGCATCCCGATCTGCCGCCCGATCATCCGCATTTGCGCGCCCATGGCGGCCGCAGGCACGTGCACCCCGTGGTGATTGACGATGAACATCGCGTTTGGCCCACTCAAGGCTGATCCGCCGCAATCTGGACAATCGGGCACGGCTGTGACACATCGCGCGACAGAGTCAGGAGACGCCCATGATCACCACCCGTTTCGCCCCGTCGCCCACCGGATACATCCATGTTGGCAATCTGCGCACCGCGCTGATGAACTATCTTATTGCCCGGCGCGCGGGGGGCACGTTTATCCTGCGGATCGACGATACTGACGCCGAACGCTCGAAAGAAGCCTATGTCGATGCGCTCAAGCAGGATCTGGAATGGCTGGGTCTGCATTGGGACCGGATCGAGAGGCAATCGCTGCGACTTGACCGCTATGCCGAAGCGGCGGACAAGCTGCGCAGCATGGAGCGGTTCTATGAGGCGTTCGAGACACCGACGGAACTTGACCTCAAGCGCAAGAAGCAGCTCAACATGGGCCGCCCGCCGGTCTATGATCGAGCAGCTCTTGCCTTGAGCGATGCGGAGAAGGAAAAGCTGCGCGCCGAGCGGGGCACCGGTGTGTGGCGGTTCAAGTTGATCCAAGAGCGGATCGAATGGCATGACGGCATCTTGGGCGATATTTCGATTGATGCGGCCTCGGTCAGTGATCCGGTGCTCATTCGTGGCGATGGTCAGGTGCTCTATACACTGGCTTCGGTGGTGGATGATGTCGACATGGGCGTCACGCATATCGTGCGCGGCTCTGATCATGTGACCAACACCGCCACGCAAATTCAGATCATCGAGGCCTTGGGCGCGACCCCGCCGCACTTCGCGCATCACTCGCTCTTGACGGGTCCGCAGGGTGAGGCGCTGTCCAAACGTCTGGGCGCGCTATCGCTGCGCGATCTGCGGGCGCAGGGGGTAGAGCCGATGGCGCTGCTCAGCCTGATGGCGCGTCTTGGTTCCGCCGATCCGGTGGAATTGCGCAGTGAGATGGCAGAGTTGATCGAGGGCTTTGATATCGAGCGGTTTGGCTCTGCGCCGACCAAGTTCGACGAGACTGACCTATTTCCGCTTACCGCGCGTCATCTGGCGGCGCTGCCGTTCGAGGCGGTGGCGGGCAAGATTGCGGAAATTGGCGTGCCCGACGCACTGGCCCCGCAATTCTGGGAGGTCACGCGCGAGAATATCACCACGCTCAAGGATCTTGAGGGGTGGTGGGTGCTCTTCCGTGACGGGGCAGATCCGGTCATCGAGGACGAGGATCGAGCGTTCATCGCGCAAGCGCTCGCGCTCTTGCCCGAAGGTCCCTATGACACCGAAACTTGGGGTAAATGGACCGCGACGGTCAAAGAGGCCACGGGTCGCAAGGGCAAAAGCCTCTTTATGCCGCTGCGCATGGCCCTGACGGGGCAGGCGCATGGGCCGGAAATGGCGCAGGTGCTGCCGCTCTTGCAGGCGATCAAGACGAAGGGCTGAGAACCGCAGCGCGTAACCGCGACTTGTCACGCTCGAGGGGCAGCGCTAATTCAGCATGTTCCAATGCGTGCTGCGCCATGTTTCGTGCTGCCTCGGCCAAATCACGGTCAGGTGTGGCGGCAAGGCGCGCAAGCGCGTCTTGCAGGCGCAGCGCCACCTCGATCTGACCGGCCCCATCGCGGGCCACCCCCAGAAACGCGTTCTCAATCATCGCCGCGCGCGAGATATCAGGCATAAAGAGGCGCGGAAAGCGCGGGCTGGTTTCGTTGGGTGTGGCATTGGCCCAATCGAGCAAGAGTTTCTCCTGACGGCAAACAACGGCGATTGCGGTGCCTGGATCATTGATCCCCGGTGAGAGCGCCCGTGACGCGGTTTCGGAGAGAACCAGAAGCCCATAAGCCGCATCCTGTTCAAAGCTGCGGTTTGCGGCGATCGTCAGGCTCTGGCAGATGGTGTTTGCGTCGTCCTCATGCAGACCTGTGGCATGGCCGATGGTCTGACCTTTGATCAAATAGTCGCCGGGTCGAACATAGATGTAGACGCGGGTCTGATCCGTTTTCAGCCTTTCGCTGATGGCATGCATGTCGATCAATTGCAGATACCCGGTGGCCGGGGCTTTGAGAGGCCGCGCGTCGGTAGGCAAGACAGTGGACGCGGTCAGGCACCTTGCCCCAAGGGCGGGAAGATTACGAGCGCGGACCAGGCAGTGATGCGCCTCTTGCTCGATGGAATGAAGCGTCGCGTCCATGCTGCCCAGATCGCTCAATCGGTTGATCCACCGCAAAAGCGCCAGAACCACCAGCACCACCACCACCACGGTAAAGCCCAGCACCAACACGCTGGCCCCTTCGGGATAAAAGCCCGACTTGAAGAGGATGATGGCGCTCAACGCATAGACAAAGGCGCCGATGAAAGTCGCCAGAACCGTGTGGGTGGTTGTGTCTGCCAATAGAATTCGGTGAACCCTCGGCGTGGTTTGTCCGGCGGCGGCATTATGTGCCGTCACCATGACATTGAGAGAGAAGGTGCTCACCGCCAGCATGCTAGAGGCTAGAATTGTCAGGATCGGCATCACGGCATCTGGCGTGAAGCGTTCCTTCAGAGTGTTGGGGATGTGCTGGTTGAGCAAAATGGCAGCCGCAGAGGCCAGCACCGCCAATAGGGCAAAGAGCGCGACCCTGAGCCAGAGTTTGCGGCTGAAGCGCAGGAGATAGAGGGCCGTGGTTGAAAGGATCTGAATTTTCACGCGCGGCCCTTTGTCAATCGGAATGGTCTATGAGAGAGACGCCCAACCGGTCCAGGTGATCGTCCGTCTGAGTGCGCTCAAACGTGCTGAGGTTTTGGTGACGGGGATAGAGCGGTTTTGCTCGATCGTCCAGAACGGGCGCGTCCCAGCCGAGAGTGGTGTCAAAGAAACGCTGCACGCCCGCTACGCCAAACTCGTGGAAATAGCCTTGGACGACAACGTCGAGATAGCTGAGCAAAATTGGATGCGCCTGCGTTGGCGCACCGTGATACCCATCCGGGATCGTGTAGACAGCGATGTTCGGGGTATGAGGAAGGGTGTGGCGCACCTGATGTGTTGCCGTCGCGCGGACATAAGCCGCCTCGCGGAGATCAAGCGCGGGCCAGTCGGCCTCGGGCACGGGGGCGATGAGCCCGTCAATTTCCGCCTCCGGCTCGGGCACAACCGTCAGATAGGCCACAGGCCGCAGGTTCGTGTGTCGCCAAACCCGCCGCCATCCTGTCAGTTGCGCGGGAATTGCACTTGCAAAGGCGTGGCTCGCGCGGTTCACGAGGCTGCCGTATCCAAAGAAATATGAGTTTCCAATCAAGGTTTCTGTCCCGGTTTTGATCTGAATCATGGTCACATGCCCGTTTCGACGCAAGGCTTGCCGCAGTCAATCAGAGGTCAGGGCCAATCATGCGGATCACCAAACGGACCAATATCGCCATTCGGCTGTTGATGTTTTGCGCCTCGAACAATGACCGTCTCGTCACCAAAGCCGAGATTGCCGAGCGCTGCAACACATCTGAGAGCCATTTGGCGCAGATCATCAATCGACTGTCACAGTTGGGTTTCCTCTATACCCAGCGTGGGCGCACGGGCGGCGTGCGCCTCGGGCGTCCGATGACAGAGATCACTGTGGGCGATGTATTTCGCCAGTTGGAGCAGAACACGCCAGTGGCGGAATGCTTTGCCGATGTGGACAACACCTGTCCCTTGACAGAGGCCTGCCGCCTTCGCGTGGCATTGGTCGATGCGGTCGAGGCGTTCTATGCCCATCTTGACGAGGTGACGCTGGATGCGCTCGTCTGCGATAATCAGGCGCTCTTCACGATATTTTCAGCGGCCCCCTGTCTCAAACAGGCTTGAACTGGTGCGCGCTGTATACTAGCGTCCACCGCAGATCGGATAGGGAGAACTGGCACATGCCAGTGCCGAAGGAGCAACCGCCCCGGAAACTCTCAGGCGCAAGGACCTGCCCGATCACGGAACTCTGGAGAGACCCCGATCTTGTGCGGGGCGCCGACGGGATAGCGATCTCAGGCGAAAGGACAGAGGGGGCATCGTGGCGCGACCTGTGATGGGTTTTGCGCTTTGGCGGTGCCGGACTGATCAACAGATGATCCGGACCCAAAGGTAAAGGGAAGGATGCGGATGTCTGATTTGCACATGACACCACTGAATGCGTTGCACCGCGAATTGGGCGCCAAGATGGTGCCCTTCGCGGGGTATGAGATGCCTGTGCAATATCCGCTTGGTGTCATGAAGGAACATCTTCATTGCCGCGCCAAGGCGGGGCTGTTTGACGTGAGCCACATGGGTCAGGTGATCCTGCGCGCGCCGGGTGGATATGCCGCCGTCGCGCAGGCAATGGAGCGGTTGGTGCCCGTCGACCTGTTGGGTCTTGGCGTGATGCGGCAACGCTATGGCATGTTCACCAATGAAACGGGCGGCATTCTGGATGATCTGATGCTGGCCAACCGGGGCGACCATATGTTCGTCGTGGTCAACGCCGCGTGCAAGGCCGCCGATATCGCGCATATGCGCACAGGTCTGACAGGGGTTGAGGTCACGGAAGTCTCTGACCGCGCGCTGCTGGCCTTACAAGGTCCCGCCGCTGAGGCAGTGTTGGTGGCATTGGTGCCGGATGTGGCCGCGATGAGGTTCATGGATGTCGGAATTTTCGGCTCAGAGTTCGGTGAGCTGTGGATTTCGCGCTCGGGGTACACGGGCGAGGATGGTTATGAGATTTCGATGCCCGAGACGCAGGCAGAACCGCTCGCGCGCGCGCTCTTGGCGCATGAGGATGTCGAGCCAATTGGATTGGGCGCGCGCGACAGCCTGCGGCTCGAGGCGGGATTGTGCCTTTATGGCCATGACATAGACACTGGCACGACGCCGGTTGAAGCAAGCCTGAGTTGGGCAATTCAGAAGGTCCGCCGCTCGGGTGGCGCGCGTGCGGGTGGATTTCCCGGTGCCGAGCGTGTCCTGAACGAACTGCATGAGGGCGCATCCCGCGCCCGCGTCGGGCTTCGGCCGGAAGGGCGTGCGCCGATGCGTGAGGGCACGGTGCTCTTTGCGTCCGCAGATGGAGGCGAGCCCATTGGCCATGTCACCTCGGGTGCGTTTGGGCCAACTATCGAGGCACCGATGTCGATGGGATATGTGCCGCAAGACTTTGCTGTCGAGGGAACAGAATTGTACGGTGAGGTGCGCGGCAAGCGCATGGCCGTTCGGGTGGCCAGACTGCCCTTTACCCCCGCCACTTTCAAACGCTGAGCAACAGGGAGCCGGAAAGCGATGAAATTTACTGAAGAACATGAATGGCTGCGCGTCGAGGATGACGTCGTGGTCGTGGGCATCACCGAGCATGCCAGTGAGCAACTCGGCGATGTGGTCTTTGTCGACCTGCCCGAGGTGGGCCGGGAGGTGGTCAAGGATGATGGCGTTGTGGTGATCGAAAGCGTCAAGGCGGCCTCGGATATTCTTGCCCCCATCGACGGTGAGATCGTCGAGGTCAACGAGGCCTTGCTGGATGATCCGGGCAAGGTGAATGAGGATCCAATGGGCGATGCCTGGTTTTTCAAGATCAAACCCGCCGATCCCAGCCAGATGGACGAGTATATGGATGAGGCCGCCTATCGGGCCCATATCGCCTGAACCCGCCCGCCGGAGGTGCGGACGGCCCCAAAAGAGTTTCGGGCCTCCGGCGGGAGTATTTTTGCCAAAGAGAAGCAGCGGGTTTGCGCTATGCCGCCCGCGCGATCTGATGAGGACAAACCCATGTCGTTCAAAGCGACCGATTATCTGCCCTATGACTTTGCAAATCGCCGCCATATCGGCCCCTCGCCCGAGGAAATGACCGAGATGTTCAAGGTTCTGGGCGTCGCATCTCTCGAGGCGTTGATTGATGAAACGGTGCCGAAATCCATCCGTCAGGACAAACCGCTCGATTTCGGCAAGCCGAAGTCCGAGCAGGAATTGCAATTCCACATGTGGCAGACCGCGTCCAAGAACAAGGTTCTGACCTCGCTGATTGGGCAGGGCTATCATGGTACGGTGACGCCGCCCGCGATCCAGCGGAACATCTTTGAGAACCCGGCGTGGTATACGGCCTATACGCCCTATCAGCCCGAGATCAGCCAAGGGCGGCTTGAGGCGCTGTTGAATTTCCAGACCATGGTCAGCGATCTGACGGGCCTTGAGATTGCCAATGCGTCGCTCTTGGATGAGGCAACGGCGGCGGCCGAGGCGATGACCATGGCGCAGCGCGTGGCCAAATCCAAGGCAAAAGTATTCTTTGTCGATGAGAACTGCCACCCGCAAAACATCGCCGTGATCCAGACCCGCGCTGCGCCTCTGGGTATCGAAGTGATCGTCGGCAGCCCGGATGTTCTGGAGGCGGAGAAGGTCTTTGCCGCGATTTTCCAGTATCCAGGCACCTATGGCACATTGCGCGATTTCACCCCTGTGATCGCAGCGCTGCATGAGAATGGCGCGCTTGGCATTGTGATTGCCGATCCGCTGGCCCTGACGCTGCTCAAGGAACCGGGTGCCATGGGGGCGGATATCGCCGTGGGCTCGACACAGCGCTTTGGCGTGCCGGTGGGCTATGGTGGGCCGCATGCCGCCTATATGGCGACCAAGGATGCCTATAAACGCGCCATGCCGGGGCGGATTGTCGGCGTGTCGATCGACAGCCACGGCAACCGCGCCTATCGCCTGAGCCTGCAAACCCGCGAGCAGCATATCCGCCGCGAAAAGGCCACGTCGAACGTCTGCACGGCGCAGGCGCTCTTGGCGGTCATGGCGTCGATGTATGCCGTTTTTCATGGCCCCAAGGGGCTGCGGGCCATTGCGCAGCGCATCCACCGCAAGACGGTGCGTCTGGCCAAGGGTCTGGAGGCGGCGGGATTCCATGTGGAGCCGGGCGATTTCTTTGACACGGTCACGGTTGATGTGGGCCTCTTGCAGCGTGGTGTGTTGCAATCGGCTGTGCGCGAGGGGATCAACCTGCGCCGCGTCGGTGAGACCAAGATCGGCATCACGCTGGATGAGCGCAGCCGCACCGCCACCATCGAGGCGGTCTGGCGCGCCTTTGGCATCATCATGGAGGATGCCGATTTCACGCCCGAATACCGCATCCCCGATGCGTTGCAGCGCGAGAGCGATTACCTGACTCACCCGATTTTCCACATGAACCGCGCCGAGACGGAAATGATGCGCTACATGCGGCGGTTGGCGGATCGTGATTTGGCGCTTGACCGCGCGATGATCCCGCTCGGGTCCTGCACGATGAAGCTCAACTCCGCCGCCGAGATGATGCCGGTCAGTTGGCGGGAATTCTCGCTCTTGCATCCGTTTGTGCCTGCCGATCAGGCGCTTGGCTATAAGGAGATGATCGACGACCTGAGCGCCAAGCTCTGTGACATCACCGGCTATGCCGCCATTTCCATGCAGCCGAATTCCGGCGCGCAGGGGGAATATGCAGGGCTCTTGACCATTTCCGCCTATCACCGGGCGCAGGGGCAGGGACATCGCCGCGTCTGTCTGATCCCGGTCAGCGCCCATGGCACCAACCCTGCGAGCGCGCAGATGGTGGGCTGGGATGTTGTCGTGGTCAAGTCCGCCGAGAATGGCGACATCGACGTGGAGGATTTCCGCGCCAAGGCAGAGAAGCATTCCGAGAACCTTGCGGGTTGCATGATTACCTATCCGTCAACCCATGGCGTGTTCGAGGAGACCGTGCGCGAGGTTTGCGAGGTCACCCATAGCCATGGTGGGCAGGTCTATATCGACGGGGCCAATATGAACGCCATGGTCGGGCTGAGCCGCCCTGGTGATCTGGGGGGCGATGTGAGCCACCTTAATCTGCACAAGACCTTCTGCATCCCGCATGGCGGCGGTGGTCCCGGCATGGGGCCGATTGGGGTCAAGGCGCATCTGGTGCCGCATCTGCCGGGACATCCCGAAACCGGCGGGTCCGAGGGGCCGGTCAGTGCCGCGCCCTTTGGCTCACCCTCGCTCTTGCCGATTTCATGGGCCTATTGCCTGATGATGGGCGGTGCGGGGCTGACGCAGGCGACGCGGGTGGCGATTCTCAACGCCAATTACATCGCCAAGCGGCTGGAGGGGGCCTTTCCGGTGCTTTACAAGGGCCGGGGTGGCCGGGTGGCGCATGAGTGCATCCTTGACGTGCGCCCCTTTGCCGAGAGCGCGGGCGTGACGGTGGACGATATCGCCAAGCGGTTGATCGACTGCGGGTTCCATGCGCCGACGATGAGCTGGCCGGTGGCCGGCACGCTGATGGTGGAACCGACCGAGTCTGAGACCAAGGCCGAGCTGGATCGGTTCTGCGACGCGATGCTGGCCATCCGCGAAGAGATCCGCGACATTGAAGAGCGTCGGATTGATGCGGAGAACAATCCGCTCAAGAACGCGCCGCATACGATGGAGGATCTCGTCAAGGATTGGGATCGCCCCTATAGCCGCGAACAGGGCTGTTTCCCGCCGGGTGCCTTTCGGGTGGACAAATACTGGCCGCCGGTCAACCGGGTGGACAATGTTTACGGCGACCGGCATCTGGTCTGCACCTGCCCGCCACTCGAGGATTATGCCGATGCTGCGGAATGATCCGCTCAATCACCTGTAAGAAACGAAAAAAGGCGGCCTTTGGGGGCCGCCTTTCGTTATGCTGAAAAATCTACCTTAAAAAGTGTCCGACCCAAAAACTTGAGCCGGATATGCGATAGGAACGGGTGCGCCATCACTCACACGGTCCGCTCTGATCACGTAAATTCACGCTAGTGTGAGTAATATGAGTCTGTCATCCCCCAAATTGGGTAAGGCCGTCATTAATCCGCGAGCATTGGCATCAAACGCTCGAGAACCACGCGCCAATGCCGGAAAAAAGCCAGTTGCCCGGCGTCTTCGATCAGGTGAAACTCGATCCAACCATAGTCGCGGCGGAATTCCTCAATGGTGGCAAGCGGCACCTGCGGGTCTTGCGTACCGTTTATGAAGACAATGGGGAGCTTGCCCCGAAGGGCCTCGACATCGGCGCTCCAATCTTCAAGCTGGCCGGAAATAAGCTGTCGCGAAAACGCTTCATGCGCAGAGTGGTGCTCAGAAAGAGCGACTTCGGAGCCGGTGGCGAGCGCCTCAAAGGCTTCTGGATCTTCGATCGTGGCGACATCGGCCGCGGAATTTCCGTAGACGGCGTGCAGGAACGTCCGCTTTCCGATCTTTCGGGCCAAAAGAAATCCAGCTTTGACCATGAAGGGCAACAGATGCGGCGTGTATTTGGCTCCGGCCATGATGAAACGGTGCCATTTGTGCATACGCTCGAACTGTTCGCGCCGGGTGAGGGGCAACATGCCGGAGCACGCGATGATTCCGCTGAAGGCAAAGGGATTTGCACGGGCCAACTTGACCGCATAATAGGCATCTCCGCTGAGGCATAGGATCGGACAATGTCCAACGCCTTCGGCGCGTAATACCCGCATCGTGTCATCGAGAAGGGCTGTGTCATAATCTGTGCTTCGGTCCACCATATCTGACAGGCCATAGCCGGGACGTAGGGGCACGATCACCTTTAAGCCGCGCAATGCAGCGCAAGCCTCAGCCGAGGCGGGCCAGCGCACCAACCCGAAATCAAGCGGAAGATAGAGTACGGGGCGGCCGCGTGGCGCGCCAAGGATCAGATAGTCCACCCGCCGTCCGTCCGGCGTCACCAACGATTTGAAATCACGTTCCGCCAGTGTCGCATAGCCTTTGCTGACCTCATGCGGAGCGGGGGCGGCGCGCACGGTCATGGCGGTCATGTCGATCAACGACAGAGCGAGACGTACCAGTTCCAATTGGGAATGGGTCTCGGTCTTGGCGAGCAGTGATTTGATCTGAGCGCGCACCGTGTCAACCGAGCGTCCCCGCTCTGCGGCGATCTCACTGACACTCCGGCAATCGACGAGATGGCACAGAATATCGGCCTCGGTCTGGGTCAAATCAAAGGCTTGAATGAGAATCTCACAGAACCCCGGCGGCATGCTCACGGCGTTTGACGCTGCGAGGACGAGGACCGTGCCATCCGCCGCGATGCAACGCTGCAGGCGGAAAACGATCAGGTGATCTGCCTGCGCCGCACGCACCCGAAGAACAGCGGTGTCCTTTTCCCGGTTGTCAAAGAGGATATCGAGCGCGCATCTCAGTGCGTCCATATCAGCCTGATGGATCGGCAGATCGTGCAATTCTGCCTTTGCAGGCAGAGCCATTGCCTGACGCGCGGCGAGATTGGCCGCGCGGATGTGGCGGCAACGGTCCAACAGCAAGGCAGGCACCCGGTCGAATGGGACCAGCATGCCATCCAGCCCGAGATTGTCTGTTTCCTCGGGGGCTAAGCGATCAAGGAATTCGGTGGCCCGGCGGAAATGTTCTGCAATCTGCGGGTCATCCAACAGGTGAGGCATGCTCAGGTCGACGCGCGCGCGCAGCGGACCTATCGCGCTCTCCCAGTGGTCAAGCAGCGCCTCGTAGCGCGCGGGGTCGAGCGCTACGTCATAGAGTCTGTCAATTGCCGCATCCCTGTCCGCGTCGGACAGAGTTACAACGTCGATTTGATCCGTCATGCGCCGGGTCGATGTCATACCTGAAATCCGATGAGGTTAAAAACGGGCCGTAGCCACTACTAAGTCATGCAGGCAAGGCGTTTTAAAGGCAAATGAAAAGTCTATTTGTGGCTTTATCAGTCCAAAAGACAGGCAAAGTGATCACGGAGCCGTGTCCATGTCGCCTGATCGGCGGCGCTGAGCAATACGCCTTTGGTGATCGCCGTTGAATAGTCGCGCCCATCGAGCATGCGCGCAACGCCGCCTGCCTGTTGGCAGACAAGGACGCCCGCTGCATGATCCCACGGGTTCAGAACATCCGACATAACGAAATCCACCGCGCCCTGAGCCAAGAGCCGGTATTCATGGCACGAACAGCGCAGGGCTATGCAACGTGCAACTGCGGGCAGCAATGGTGCCAGTTGCTCTTGGCGCGATTGCGACATCAGGTAGTAGTGCATGTAACCTTGCAGGTCCGCCAATTCGCCACCGCGCGAGACGCGCGCCGGGTGCGCGACCCCGAGTGCGGCCTCAAGACGCGCCGGCGACGTTTCGTCGGCGATAATCCAGTCGTCCGAGATGGGGTCATAGAGCAACCCCATTACCGGGCGCCCAAAGCGGGTGACTGCGATGATCACCCCAAAGAGCGGCAGGCCATGCACGAAATTCCAAGTGCCATCCACAGGGTCGATGATAATTGCCAGTTCCGCTTCGGAGACATCATCGCGTAGGGCGGGCTTGGCCGCCACCGCTTCTTCGCCCACGATCAGGGCATGCGGGAACATCCTTTGAAGCCCACGGGCCAGCATCGCCTCGGTCTGGTGATCGGCCTCTGTCACCAGATCATGCGGACCGGATTTGGTGCTGGCATCGGCTCGGGTCACAGTACGAAAGCGCGGCATGATCTCGGCGCGCGCGGCGCGACGCACGAGGTTGATCAGCATGGTCTGCTGCGCCGGGGTGAAGGGGGGCGAAAGCGGGATGGGCAGCGAATCGATCATGGCATCTCCTGTCGGTGCGCAGGTGGAGTGCCAGCCTTGGGAGTCGAAATCAACGCGGGAATGGTCAAAAAGATCAGAGGTTTCACCCCCGGACCCCCAGAGTATTTCAGCCAAGAAAAAGCCGGGTCGCAGGCGTCATGCGCGCGTGCGTGAGGTCATTCATTCACGCGCGCGTAAGGTCCGTGCAGGACGGGCACGCAATGGTCCCAGGGCAAAGACCAGACCGGCGAGCAGCGTCACCAACATCCCACCCAGAATAATCGCTAAGGCAGAGGACCATATTACCGTAAACGGCGTGTCCATCACGAAATGGCTGACCGCCCAACCACCGCCGATGCCGGCCCCTAGCGCCACCAGTCCCGCCGCCCCCCCGAGAATGAGGGCACGCAGGATAAGGCTGGAGAGAATTCGGGCGCGCGTGGCGCCGAGGGTCTTGAGAATCGCCGCTTCATAGGTACGGGCGCGCTGATCCGCCGCCGCCGCGCCGATGAGCACGAGAAAGCCGGTGAGCAGAGTCACCGACGCGCCCCATGACGTGGCCGAGGCGAGGCCCGCCAAGAGATCTGTCACTTGGGTCAGCGCATCGCGGACGTTGATGGCGGTGACATTGGGATAGCGGTCGGTCACATCGCGCAGAATCGTTTCCTCGGACGTCTGATCGTCGGCATAGACTGTGGCGATGAACGTATGCGGAGCACCGGCCACAGCAGCCTCGTTCATCAAAAGGACAAAGCCCATGCCGACGCTGGAGAAATCCACCTCGCGCAGCGATGTGATGGGCGCTGTGATGTCGCGGCCGAGAATGTTGATGGTGATTTCATCGCCGATGCCGATGCCCATTTCCATGGCCTCTTCGGCGGCAAAGCTGAGTTGCGGCGACCCGGTGTAACCCTCGCCCCACCAAGTGCCGGCGGTAAGTTCCGTCCGGGCGGGCAGGGCGTCGGCGTAGCTGACGGCGCGGTCGCCTTCGACCACCCAATGTCCGGGTGCGACTTCGGTCGCAGGGCGGTCATTGATGCGGCTGATGATGCCGCGCAGCATGGGCGCATTGTCGATGCGGCTGACAGCGGGGTCGGTCTCTAGCCGCTCGAGGAACCACTCCATCTGGTCCTTTTGCAGATCGACAAAGAAGAAAGAGGGCGCGCGTTCAGGCAGGTCGGCGGCGATGGCGCGGCGCAGGTTGCCATCGATCTGGCCGACTGCAGCCAGAACGGCGAGGCCAAGACCGAGCGAGAGCATGACCGATCCGGCGGTGGTGCCCGGCCCGCCGATGGCACCCAAGGCCCAGCCAAAAGCGGGGCGCCCGCGCAGGCGAGGTCGCAGAGTGCGGGCCAGTTTCTGGACCAGCATAGCGGCCAGAGACAGGACCAAGAGCGCACTGCCGATGCCGCCTGCGGTCCAAAGTGTGAGGCGCAGATTGCCCGAGAAGATGATAGCGGCGACGAGCAGGGCTGCAATAAGACCGAGGCTTGTCGCAATCCACGGCCAGCCGGGCCAGCGGCGGGCGGCACCTGCCGCTTCGCGGTAAAGGGCCGCGGCGCGGACCTCTCGGGCGCGGGCGAGGGGCCAGAGCGTAAAAATAAGCACACTCAGCACGCTGTAGAGCGCCGCCTCGGCCATCGGAGCGGCATAGGGGGCAAAAATCGCCGGGACGGGCAATCGCGCCGCGATAACGGGTCCGAGCAGCACCGGCACGCCCACCCCGAGAATGAGGCCGCCGATGATGCCAATCAGGGATAGAACGCCTACCTGTATGAAATACGTCAGAAAAATCGTGCGTTGATCGGCCCCCAGCGTGCGCAATGTCGCGATGACTTGTACCTTGCCCGCAAGATAGGACCGCAAAGCCGCCGAGATGCCGACGCCGCCCACCGCAAGCCCCGAGAGGCCCACCAGAACCAGAAACGCCCCCAGGCGGGTGACGAATTCAGCCACGCGGGGGCTGGCGTTGCGGGCGTCGGACCAGCGAAAGCCGGAGCCATCCAGCTCTTGGAGACTGCGGGTTTCCAGCGCGGCGAGGTCTGCGCCCTCGGGCAGGAGAAGGCGGTATTTCGTGGTAAATAGTGAGCCGGGGCTAAGTAATCCGGAGCCGTCCAGATTGGCGCGGCTGACGATGGTGCGTGGGCCGAGGCCAAAGCCTGCGCGGGTTTGATCCGGCTCTTTCACCAGTTCGGCCATCAGGCGAAACTCACGTTCGCCCAAGCGAAATGTGTCACCCACTGTAATGCCCAACCGCGCCGCCAGAATTGGCTGCATCACCGCGCCGGGCAGGCCGCCGGCACCGCCAAACGCCACATCCAGTGGCATGTCGGGTGAGAGAACGACGTTGCCAACCAGAGGGTAAGAGTGATCGACAGCCTTCAGTTGCGTCAGTTCGCGACGTCCGTCAGGGGCAATCGCCATAGAGCGAAAATCAGCAATTTCCGAGACCGCATCGGCATTTAGCGCCATCCAGTTATACTCGGCCTCAGTGGCAAAGCGATAGGTCAGCTCAAGTTCGGCGTCGCCGCCAAGGATTGCGGCACCCTGTTCGACCATACCGGCGCGGATGCTTTCGCGCAGGGTTCCGACGGCGGCGATGGCGGCTACGCCGAGGATCACACAGGCCAGAAAGATGCGGAACCCACGCAGGCCACCGCGCAACTCGCGGCGGGCAAGGCGGGCCGCTATGCGCAGACTCATGCTGCGACCTCGACGCGGCCGTCGCGCAGGCTGACAACGCGGTCGCAGCGACGGGCAAGCTCTGGGTCATGGGTCACGAGCACCAAGGTTGCGCCGTGGCGGTCGCGCAGGTCGAAGAGTAGTTCGATGATCGAAGCGCCTGTGGAGCTGTCGAGATTGCCGGTGGGTTCATCCGCAAGGATGATCGCCGGGCGCGTGGCTGCGGCGCGGGCGAGGGCCACGCGCTGTTGTTCGCCGCCCGAGAGCTGCGATGGGTAGTGACCTGACCGGGATGCGAGACCCACAGCGAGGAGTTCCTCTTGGGCGCGCTCATAGGCGTTTGCGACGCCTGCGAGTTCAAGCGGAGTGGCCACATTTTCCAATGCTGTCATAGTTGGAATAAGGTGAAACGATTGAAAAACAACACCAAAATTCTCGCGCCGCAGGCGGGCCAACTGGTCTTCGTTCATTAATGAGAGGTCATTTCCCATTGCCATGACTTGACCGGCGGTGGCGCGTTCCAGGCCGCCCATGAGCATTAAGAGCGAGGATTTGCCGGAACCGGAGGGTCCAATCAGACCCAATGTCTCGGCCTTGTGGACATCCAGGGTAATCCCGTGGAGTATTCGCACAAGACCGGCGTTTCCCTCGAGCGACAATGTGACGTCGGTGAGGGACAGAAGAGGAGAACTCATGCGTTTGCGCCTGATTTACAAAGGTTTTCTGTCATATGGGGTGCTGCGGCCCTTTGCCAAGGTGGTAGCGGCGTTTCTCTGCCTTGTCAGCCCCGCGATGGCCGCAGAACCGGTCACGGTTCTGGCATTGGGGGACAGTTTGACCCAAGGATATGGCCTGCCAGAGCAGGATGGGCTGGTGCCGCAGATGCGGAAGTGGTTGGATAATCAAGGGGTTGAGGCGGAGTTAATCAATGCGGGCGTGTCCGGTGACACCACGGCGGGCGGGGCTGCGCGGGTGGAGTGGAGCCTGACGCCTGAGGTGGATGCGATGATTGTGGCACTGGGCGGCAATGATCTGTTGCGGGGCATTGATCCGGCGGTAAGTCGCCGGAATATAGAGGAAATTCTGCGCGTGGCAGACGCGCAAGGGGTCGAGGTCTTGTTGGTTGGCCTGAGAGCGCCGGGCAATTACGGGGCAGATTACAAGATGGCATTTGATGCAATTTACCCTGATTTGTCAGAGGTTTATGACACGCTCTTCATGCCTGATTTCTTTGCGGGGCTGGGTGAAGGTGATCCGTCTACGCTGCAAAAGTTGTTTCAGGCGGATGGCATTCATCCCAATGCAGAAGGTGTTGCACGGATTGTCGAAGGGTTGGGGCCGCAGGTGCGCGACTTGATCGCGGCGGCGCAGGCGGAGGACTGAGCCGTACGTTTGTGCGGTGTGAACGTACGTTCACCGGGTGCCGTCGCAGCCTTTACGATGTCCCACGGGCGGCGAGGTCAATTTTGGACGGAGTCGGGCGCATGATCTGCCTCGGTCAGAGCCTCGGGCAAGGTTCTGGCTAAGGTCTCCATCTCCTCTGTCCGACCGCAACTGATGCGGATGCAGCGATCCTGTGGCGCGACAAAGGGCATGCGGACGAAGACGCCGCGTGCCACCAGCCCTGCCAGAACGCGCCGGGCAAAGTCGCCGTCGCGGCCACAATCGACGGTGACGAAATTGGTGGCCGAGGGCAGCGCGCTCAGCCCGTTCTCTTTGGCGATTCGCGCGATGCTGTCGCGGGAGCGGCGCGCCTCGGCCTGCACATGTGCCAGCCAATCGGTATCGCGGAGCGCGGCGAGTGCCCCGGCTTGCGCCATGCGGTTCATGCCGAAATGGTTGCGGATCTTGTCGAAGCTCTTGATCAGGGCTGTGGCCCCCACCGCATAGCCGATGCGGGCCCCGGCCATGCCGTAAGCCTTGGAAAAGGTACGCATGCGGATGACGCGGGGATCATCGGCGGCAATCTCTGCCGCCGTTCCCTCGGGCGCAAACTCGACATAGGCCTCGTCAAGGCAGAGAAGGCAGCCGTCGGGTAGGGTGTCGAGGGCGGTCACAATATCCGCGCCCGGCACCCATGTGCCCATCGGATTGTCGGGATTGGCGAAGTAGATCAGTTTTGCGCCGAGCTCATGCGCGCGGGCGATGAGGGCGGGCAGGTCTTCGCGATCATCGCGGTACGGCACCTTGTGCAGCGTGCCACCAAATCCCGTCACATGGTAGTTGAAGGTGGGATAGGCCCCGTCCGACGTGACGACCGCATCACCGGGGCCAACCACGAGCCGCACAAGATTGCCCAAAAGGCCGTCGATGCCTTCGCCCACCAGCACATTCTCTGGCGCCACGCGCATGTGGTCGGCAAGCGCCGCGCGCAAGTCATGACTGGTGGGGTCGCCGTATTTCCAGACATTTTCAGCCTCGGCGCGGAGTGCGGCAAGCGCCTTGGGGGACGGGCCAAAGAGGTTTTCATTGGCCCCGAGGCGTGCTGCAAAGGGCGCGCCGCGTTGGCGTTCCTGCTCTTCCGGCCCAACGAAGGGGACAGCGGCGGGCAGGCTTTGGATCAGCGGGGTATAGCGCGGATATGTCATGGGGCGCAGTTAACGGGATGCGGCAGAGCCTTGCAAGGGTGTGCCGCGACGTTGTGCTGGTCTGCGGCAGGGCTGTGGTGTTTCATGGTGCAAAAGGGAGGATTGGCCATGGCCCGAGTCACGACCGAGATCAAGGATCATATCGCACATGTCACGCTGAGCCGTCCGGACAAGCGCAATGCGGTCGATCCAGAGATGGCAGAGGCGCTTGTTTCGACGGGGCAGGCGCTGAGTGATGCGGATATCCGCGCTGTGGTGCTGTCGGGCGAGGGCCGCGCGTTTTGCGCAGGTCTCGATGTGATGAGCTTTGCGCAATTGGCGGCAGGTGATCCCGAGGCGCTGTGTCTGCCGCGCACGCATGGCACCGGCAATCTCTTTCAGGCGGTGGTGATGGTCTGGCGGGATCTGCCGGTGCCGGTCATCGCGGCGCTGCATGGCGCGGTTTACGGCGCGGGATTCCAGCTTGCGCTGGGGGCGGATGTGCGGATTGCGGCCCCGGATACGGAACTGGCGATCATGGAGATGAAATGGGGGTTGATCCCGGACATGGGCGGCATGGCGCTCTTGCCGAAATTGACCCGGTCGGACGTGATCCGGCGCATGACCTATACGGCGCGGCCCGTCTCAGCCGTGCAGGCGCGGGATTGGGGGTTGGTGACGGAACTGGCCGATGATCCGCTGGCCATGGCGCGCGATTTGGCGTCCGAGATTGCGGGCAAGAGCCCGGCGGCGATACGGGCCGCCAAGCGCCTGATTGGTCTGGCCGAAAGCGGCGCCGATGAGGCGGCCGTTCTGATGGCGGAAAGTCGTGAGCAGGCCGCGCTGATCGGCAAGCCGGACCAGATGGAGCAGATTTCCGCCAATCTGGCCGGGCGTGCGCCGGTGTTCCGGGGCTAGGGTTCAGCGTTTCTTGACGAACTCGGTCAGGATGACGATGCGCTGGCCCTCGACCCGGCCTTCAATATGGGCGGGGTTGTCGTGGACCAGCGCGATGCCACGCACCGCAGTGCCGCGTTTGGCGGTGAAATTGGCACCCTTGACCGGCAGATCCTTGATCAGGACCACGGTATCGCCTTGGGCCAAGGGCACGCCGTTGCTGTCGCGGTGACCGCTGTCGCGGGGGATATTGTCGGCCCATGCGCGGGTGTCATCATCGAGCCAGAGCTGATCGCTGAGATCGCGCGCCCAGTCATGGTCGCTGAGGCGAGTGAGCATGCGCGCGGCCAGAACTTGCGTCGGGGTATCCTCGGACCACATGGTTGAGGCCAGACAGCGCCAATGCTCCGGGTCTGGGGTGCCCGCGATCTGATCGGCGCAGGTGGCACAGAGGCTGACGCTTGCCCCGTCGGGGCCGCCCGTCACGGGATAGGGGGTGAGGGGGGCATCGGTGGCACAGAGGGCGCAGGACATAACAGGAAACTCCGGTAAAAAAAGGGGCGTTGATCCCCCTTAGACCCCTATGGGGCGGGACAAAAGCCCGGACTGTGTTTGATCGGGCGCGGGTGGGCCCCTGCGCCGGTGGGCGCGCATCATCCCACCTTGACCAAACGCCTATTCCCATACATATGCCAAGGCTATGACAGACCTTGCTCACATCCGCAATTTTTCGATCGTGGCCCATATCGACCACGGGAAATCCACGCTTGCCGACCGGTTGATTCAGTCGACCGGGACGGTTCAGGACCGTGACATGAAAGAGCAGATGCTCGATGCCATGGATATCGAGCGCGAGCGCGGGATCACCATCAAGGCCAACACCGTGCGCATTGATTACAAGGCGCAGGACGGCGAGACCTATGTGCTCAACCTGATCGACACGCCGGGCCATGTCGACTTTGCCTATGAGGTCAGCCGCAGCATGCGCGCGGTCGAAGGCAGTCTCTTGGTGGTGGACAGCACGCAGGGCGTCGAGGCGCAGACGCTGGCCAATGTCTATCAGGCGATTGATGCGGGCCATGAGATCGTGCCGATCCTGAACAAGATTGATTTGCCCGCCTCTGAATGCGACCGGGTGGCCGAACAGATCGAGGATGTGATCGGGATTGACGCCTCCGGTGCAATCCGTGTGTCGGCCAAGACCGGCGTCGGCATTGCCGAGACGCTGGAGGCCATCGTCAAGCATCTGCCCGCGCCCAAGGGCGACGAGGCTGCGCCGCTCAAGGCGATGCTGGTGGATAGCTGGTATGACGCCTATCTGGGCGTGGTCGTTCTGGTGCGGATCATGGACGGACGCATGAAAAAGGGCGACCGTATCCATATGATGCAGACCGAGGCCACCTATAACGTCGAGCGGATCGGCGTATTCCGGCCGCAGATGGAAAAGGTCGAGAGCCTTGGGCCCGGCGAGATCGGGTTTATCACCGCCTCGATCAAGCAGGTGCGCGACACCAAGGTGGGCGATACCATCACCCACGAAAAACGCCCCTGCGCCAAGGCGTTGCCGGGGTTCAAACCCTCGGTGCCGGTGGTGTTCTGTGGCCTCTTCCCGGTGGATTCGAACGAGTTTGAGGATCTGCGCAACGCGATCGAGAAGCTGGCGCTGAATGACGCCTCTTTCAGCTATGAGATGGAAACCTCGGCGGCGCTCGGCTTTGGCTTTCGCTGTGGGTTCTTGGGTCTCTTGCACCTTGAGGTGATCCGCGACCGGATTGAGCGCGAATACGATATCGACCTGATCACCACCGCCCCGTCGGTGATCTATCACCTCTTTATGAAGGACGGCACGCGCGCCGATCTGCACAACCCCGCCGACATGCCGGATCTGACCTATGTGAGCCATATCGAGGAACCTCGGATCAAGGCGACCATTCTGGTGCCGGATGAGTATCTCGGCGATGTGCTCAAGCTCTGTCAGGATCGGCGCGGCATCCAGATGGACCTGACCTATGCCGGCAATCGGGCGATGGTGGTCTATGATCTGCCGCTCAATGAGGTGGTGTTCGATTTCTATGACCGGCTGAAATCGGTCACCAAGGGCTATGCTTCGTTTGATTATCAGCTGCAGGGCTACCGCGAGGATAGTCTTGTGAAAATGTCGATCCTTGTGAACGATGAGCCGGTTGATGCGCTGTCGATGATGGTGCACCGAGACCGCGCGGAAATGCGTGGCCGCGCCATGGTGGAAAAGCTCAAGGATCTGATCCCGCGCCATATGTTCAAGATCCCGATTCAAGCGGCGATTGGCGGCAAGGTCATCGCGCGCGAAACGCTCTCGGCCATGCGCAAGGATGTGACGGCCAAGTGTTATGGCGGGGATGCCACGCGCAAGAAGAAGCTGTTGGAAAAGCAGAAGGCCGGCAAGAAGAGGATGCGCCAGTTCGGCAAGGTGGACATCCCGCAAGAGGCGTTCATTTCCGCGCTCAAGATGGATAGTTGAGCGCCTATTCCTGTGACGGCGCAACTCTGTCTGGCGTTATGTCGTGCTGCGCGCTAGCGTGTTTCCAGCAGCGAAACAATTGAGGCGCATCATGACGACCAAGGCCAAATCAACGAGCCCGCGCAAGACATCGACCAAAAGCACGACCAGAACGAGCGCGGCCAAGCCCAAGACGGCGCGCAAACCCAGCGTGGTCAAAGAACCCGTCCCCGTGGTCGAGAGTGCGGCGGTCATCGCGCCCCAGAACAGTGCGGCGGATAATGTCATCGCCCTGACCGTGACGGACACGATCCCGGCAGATGCCGGGCCGGAGTTGAAAAAGCAGGAACTGATCGACAAGGTTCTGGGCAAGGGCGATATCAAGAAGAAATACGCCAAGCCCGTCGTTGAGGCGGTTCTTGAAGTGCTGGGCGAGGCGTTGGCCGAGGGGCGCGAATTGAACCTGCCGCCAATGGGCAAGATCAAGATCAACCGGGTCCGTGATGTCGCGAATGCGCGGATCATCGTGGCCAAGATCAGGCAGCCGAAAGCGGGGTCCGGATCGGATGCCGGGACCGATGATCAGGACAGTGACGATGACATGAAAGATGAGGTTGCACAGGGCGAAGAGTGACGCTAAAAGCCCCCACGGCGGGTGATTAGCTCAGTGGTAGAGCGCTTCGTTCACATCGAAGATGTCAGGGGTTCAAATCCCTTATCACCCACCACTACAAAAATCCAATAAAAACAGGAACTTAAGGGAAATTCGGGGTCGGTTTCTATGGTACTTTCCCCCTAATTTCTATGGTACTTTGCCCCCCCTAACGCGGGCCTATTCTTCGGGGTCGGACGCAGGCTCAGGGGGCGTGGTGTAACCTAGTCCTGCAGGAAGGCGCGCGTCTGCCCGGTGATACAGGTCCTGCAACATCGCTTCCTTTGATGTTGCTTCGGGGTCCGTTCCGTCCGTCCTGAAACCGGCGGGCGTTAGCCCGCGCTGTTCGCGGATTGCTTCGATTTTGGCGGCGTGGATTCCGAGTCGGCTCATGATCTCACCCGTTCCTGCGCAGGGCGCGTTGGGCTGCGGACAGACCATCCGCCGCAGTTTGGTTTTGCGATCTTCGGAAACTATCGGCGTCGGGTGTGGTGATATTATAGGTGGGCGAATACTGTAGCATCTGCGCTGCGCCGCCATTTGCGCCGCCGGTTACTTCAACAGGGACCTTGCGCCCCTTGGATAGAGGTATGACCGCTTCGTTATCGTGAAGAATGGCCGGGATTCCGCTGGTGTTCGCCGTTCCTTCTGAAAAGTGCGGCGCATGTCGGAATGCTGAAATCGGCGCGACCGCGCGCCCCGGTAGGTTGCCCGAATAGCCACCCTCTGACCCCGCCCCAAATAGGCCTGCAAGAAAGCCGCCGCCGTCGCCCCCACCGCCGAAAAGACCCGATAGGAAAGACCCTTCGCCACCACCGCCGCCTATGCCGAACAGCCCAGCAAGTTCCTTTGTTGCAAGCTGCGCCGCCAAATCAATCATTGTGTTCAAAATTGAGTCCGCAAGGCGGGCGAAATTTAGTTCCCCGGTCTTTGCCAAATTTGCGATTTCGGCGGAAATGGAATCAAGCACCTCCTCTTCGATGATCCTGCCCGCCTTAGCGTAGGACGGCACGGCGTCGAGCCATGCCTTGGCCCCCTGACTCGCGGCGTTCTGCAGTTCATTGTTCAACTTCTGGGCGACGTCGATTTGACGGATCATCGCTTCCGTTTGGGCGTCCACCGCGCCGCCGCCTTCCATCATGGCCTGCGCCATCAACCGCGCCGCTTCGGACGTTTCAAACTGGCCAGATGTGACCAGACCAATGGCGACATTTTCAGCTTGCAGGCTGGTCAACCGTTCCCGCATGGTCTGCGTCGTTTGCTCAATTGCTTTCTGTTCTTCTGTAAGGGCGGTTGTTCGGGACCCGCCGCGACCACCACCGCCGCCAGTGGAAACGGGGCGATTTGCCTCTGCCAATGTCTTGCGCAAAGACTCTTGCGTCTTTGCGGCCTTTTCTAGGGCTGCAATCTCTTCAAGGCGCGGGGCGATCTGGTCAGCGCCCAGCGGTTCGCCGCGCTTGATTGCATCGCTGATTACTTGGTCCAACTGCACCCGGCGGTTTGCCGTCGCTGCGTTAAGCCCCTGCGAAATTTGAAGATTCAGACTCTTGTTTTGGGCCTGAATCTCGCCAATCTGTTCTTGCACACTCTTACCAATGGCGGACAGGGCGGCGGGGGCAGACCCCAGATTTGCCAAAAGACGGGCGGCTTCATTGGCGGCGGTCCCGACCTGACCAGCAAGAGAACTGGCGGCGGCGGCGGCGTTGTCCGTCGCACTGGTCGTGCCATTCTGCGCCGCAAGGAGTCGAAGGGCTGCATCCTCAGACCGAACAAGCTGCGTCAATACACCGGCTGCAGACCCTTCGGCCTTGTCGAGTCCGCCGGTGGTGGATTCGACGGCCTGTCTTAGACGTGTGACCGCGTCCGCTTGCTCTTGAAACGTGCGAGCGCTCTTGACGTCCTGCATCAAGGACAAGAGGGTCCGCGCTTGGTCGTTCGTCGTTTCAAATGCGCGACGGACCGCGTCCACATCGTTTGTGAATATGTTGCCGTCGCTGGTCAGTTCGCCCCGGATCGAGTCGATTAGGGCCGAATTGGCGAGTCCCGCCTCAAGTTCTGCGACCTTGCGCAATCGTTCAAGATGGGCGTCTAGCTCACTGTTCACGGCCCCATATTGTTCGCGCAGGCGTTCAAGATTGCCACCCGCAAGGGCGTCTGTAGCGCTGCGCAGGGTGCTAATAGCGGAGTCAGCGGCGGACAGGGCGTCCGAAAAAGATTGCGTCTCTTCGGACGCGCCAAGGGCACCCGCCGCCCATTGAATCAGGGCGGCACCGCCTGCGATTACACCGATGGTCAGAAGTGAAACGGGCGAAACCATAGACGCGAAACCCGCCCTCAGGGTGGACAGAATAGAGGCCCGACTCCCCATTTGATTCAGGACCTGCGAAATCTGCGTGCCTTGCTGGACGGCCAAAATCAGGGGCGATTGTCCCGAGGCCAGCATGACGCCAATATCGTTAAACTGCGCCGCCATATTGGCGGTGTGAAAGTTCGACGTCTGGGCGGTGCGGGCATAGGCTGTATTCGCCGAACTGGCGGCGAGTAGCGATTGGCTGGCCTGTTCGCGGGCCAGTGCAGCGCGTCCGGCTGATAGAGCACCGGCGCTTTCGAGCGTTTGAATTTCGCGCAGGGCGGTTTCATATCGCTGCGAATTGGCGAACAGCGGATCATGGGCGGCGCGCAGCCTATTTAGGGCGGCGGTTCGCTGTTCGGCCTCTCTGGTGGCCTGTTCTTGGGCGTTCGCAACTTGAATCGTTTCGGCGCGCAGGCGCTCGGATTCACGTGCGGTCCGATTCAGTTCGGATGCGAGGTCTGCGTATCCCGCGCGGGCCTCTCTGACGTCTAGGCCGCTGGTGGCATTTACCAAGCTGGTGCGCAGGCGATTTAGCCCAGCCTCTAGTTGGGCGAGTCCGGCGGTGTCCCCTACGGATAGGAGTCGATCACGCAGGCGAGAGGCTTGGTCGGTCGAGACGCGGAGCGCGTTAGCGCTGGTGAGGGCAAGCTTGCGTATGTTTTCGGCGGTCTGATTTGCGGCGGTGGTCAGGGTGGATTGTGCGCGGGCTGCGTTCTGCGTCTCGCGTGTGACGGCCTGCATGCCGGATGTGTCGACGCGGCGCAGATTGGTGAAGGCACCGGCACTGTCGCGCTCTAGGTCCCGGACGGCCTTACGTACGGACTCGATTGCCGCCTTAAATTCTGTTGAGCCGCGTCTAGCGGCGGATGCGTCAATCTTTAGACGTAGTTCGTGGGTCTCTGCCATTCTGGATTCTGCCTATTTTGGTCTGATATGATCTGTCTGTTGGGTCTGAAAAAGAGGGGGGACGGCGAGACAGAACACCGTCCCCTGCGCGCGCTGGATGCGCTACGCCTGCGCGTGGAGAAGTTCGCGCGTGCTTGACCAGAGCACGCCCATTTTACCACGGGTCGGGCGATTGACCAAAGAACAAAGAGGGAACGGTTGGGCAGGCCTAGGGGCCTAAAGGGCCTCAGAACATGCAACTATATTTGGTCAAAAAATTGAAAATTTTTGGGGCCATATGTGAATCGAAACAGGGGTCTTCGCTCTAGCGGCGGGTCCCTTTGGTTTGAATCTTACACCCGGCGTAAGACTGTGTAATGCAACTAAAACGGGCGGAATCTGGTGATATCGCAACTACATAGCAACAACAAAGTTGCATAGGTGTCTGTAGCACCTGCGCGCCCTTTTGGGGTAGGGGGATACCCCCGTCTGGGTCCCCTATAAGTAATTGATTTCATTATATAAAATGGTGTTTTGGTGGGTATTGGCATAGCCCGCTACGCGGGCACCAGCCACCACACCTAGTATCCCGGCCCGATTATGTCCTGCATGCCGATTCCGAAGGTCCCTGACCATTCCGGGGGCAATATCAGGCTGTTCTCCACCCATTTTCCCAGTGGTTTCAATGGTCTGGCGTGGGCGCGCTCTGGGCCTCTATACGTGCCAGAGCGTTCTTTACGGTCTGAGGGTGCCAGACCCGTTTACCGCGCGGAGTCGCGACATTTGCGCGGGTCAGGGCGTCTGCGATCTGTTGATATGTCGCTTTGTTTTGTCGCATGGGCTGGGCTATCTGGGCGATGTTCTGGGCGTGATGATCGGCGATACGGCGATTGGCAAGGGCCGCGTTAGCGGCCCCGCCACGGTCACCCCCGAGGGCCTTTCCCTTGGCCTTCACAGAGGCCAGCGCGGCCTTGGTTCTGAGGCTAATAAACTCGCGCTCTTGTTCGGCAAGAGAGGCATACAAATGTAGCTGGAAGTTGTCCGCATGAGGCATGCTAACTACCTTAAATTTAACGGTTTTATCGTCCAGAAGCTGGGCAATATGTAGGACCTTTCTAGACAGTCGGTCGAGCTTTGATACCAGCAAAATGGCCCCAGTTTTACGGCAATGTGCAAGAGCCTCAGAGAGCGCCGGACGGCGTCGCGGATCGTCATACTTACCGCTAGCTACGTCCGTATATTCAGCGACTACAGACGCCCCCTGACACGCGTAAGCGGACAGGAAGAGGTCTATGTCCCGGCGCTGCGCCGCAAGGCCATTTCCGCTCTTTTCCTGCCCGGATGTGGACACGCGGTAATAGGCGATAAAGGGTCCTTCGATGCAGTCATTTTTGGTCATTTTAAATCCATCCTACGTTCGTTGCGATTCTTTAAATGATTTATAGCAGGGGAACGGCACAAAAAGCGAGTCAAATCAATAGCTTATTTTGGAAACAGTGCGTTTATAGCGGCTCGGTATACCATTGTATACTATGGTATACATCTTTTGAGATGTTGCGCTTCGCAGCACGCATGGCGACTGACACGGCTCAAATGCGTGAGCAATATGTGTCACCTGACGCGAGATAGACATAATATCTAGGAGACGGTATGACATTATAGTTGAGCGTAGGAAGATGGCGCAACTATTGAAGGATTAGTAAATGCCTACGGTTCGCCGCAAATGCTTTATTTCATATCACCACGTGGATCAGGACGCGGTGAACAAATTTGTTCGCGACTTTGACCATGAGCGTGACACGTTTATTGCGCGGGGTTTGGGAGAAGAAATGCCTGGTGACGTGATAAATAGTACTAATACGGACTATGTAATGAGCCAAATCCGAAGGCGCTTCTTAGCCGACTCAACTGTGACCATTGTCCTTATGGGAAGATGCACATGGGCGCGGCGTTACGTGGACTGGGAAATTCAATCTTCATTACGACGAGGCGAGAATACCACGCCAAATGGCTTGCTCGGGGTCAAGTTACCGTCTTTCCATACCTTCCCGCCAAGGTTTGAAAAAAACCTTTCCTATAACTGGCCTACGGTGGATTGTTACGCAAGACATATGGATTACCCTGCTACGACAGCGGACCTTGTTGAAGGTATTGAAAGTGCCTTCCAACGGCGTGTAACACATGCCCATCTGATCAATAATCCGCGCGACCGCATGTCTTACAACAGGCAGTGCTAAATGGAGCAGCAAGAAGAAGCAGAAAGGGGCGCTACAGAGGACCTGATTTCGATCATTCTCGCAGATGATTGGAGCGTAAGCCTGCACATCGCACCATTGCCAGTGATCATCCTTATCGTGATTGCTGCCTTGGGGTGGCTTGGCCTGCGATGGTACTACGGCTGGAAGTTGTCAGACTTCGAGATTGATAGTGCGGAACTGGGATTAGGTGATCATAAAGTGTCCTTCCGGCCCAACGACACGGACCGACAAATTGCTTACAGTATCTGGGTCGAGCTAAGCACACGCAAGATTGGTCTCCCGATTGATCCAGAAGATGATGTAATCGCGGAAATTTATGATTCTTGGTACGCATTCTTCGCGGTCACTCGCGAATTGATTAAGGACATTCCAGTTTCCAAGGTACGCGGAAATAGTACCAGTAAGATCATTGACCTGTCTGTCGAGGTCCTTAACGAAGGTCTGAGGCCACACCTGACGAAGTGGCAGGCACGCTTCCGTCACTGGTATGAACGCCAAATGGACAGTAAGTCGGATGCAGAACCTCAGGAGCTGCAGAAGCAATTTCCAGCATATGCCGAATTGGTGGAAGACATACTTGCCGTGAATAAGCGGCTAATCAGCTACAGGAAAAAAATGAACGAATTGGTTCGAGGCTAAAGGCGAATTGTAGTGATAGACTATTTTACCAGAGCTGACTTTCGGCGCTTTGCAACGAACATGCGACTGCAGGACCGCGAAGCGCTCATGAAACGAGTGGAGGAAAGGTCCCCTCACGGCGCAACATTTCTCTCTCATTCAAGCAAGGACGAAGACGCACTAGCGGGGGTGGTGCGTGTTCTGGAGTCTCATGGTGCAAGCGTTTACATCGACAAGAAGGACCCGACCTTGCCTCCATATACCAACAAAGAAACTGCCCAGACCCTTCGGCAAAGGGTGAGCCAATCCAGCCGCTTCGTGCTACTTGCAAGCGAGAACAGCAAGGAAAGTAAGTGGGTCCCATGGGAACTAGGACTCGCAGACGGTTTTAAGAATAACAACAAGATTGCGCTATTTCCCGTAGTCGAGCAATCAACAGACACAGCTTGGATTTCTTGGGAATACTTGGGGCTGTATGATCGCATTGTCTATGGTGATTTGGAGGGGCATGACGATAAGGTTTGGATGGTTCTAGACAAGAAACGGAACACGGCTTCCGAACTTTCAAGTTGGCTTAGAAACTAATGGCTACACCAACATTCCGCAGACGATAAAGGCAGCTAACGCGGCCCTAATATCACATACCTATCCTCCCGCTAACGCGGGCACGGGCCAAAAGGCCGCGAAACCGTAATTTTGAACATGAATTCGTGACTTTGCGTGCTTTTCAAAATCAAATACACGCCTAAAACACGCCAAATACACCGATATTTGTCTTTTATTTGCAATCCTTTATACGAATTCGTGCTTTAGTGACTTTGATTCCGGTATCCCGGCGCTGTATAAAATGACCCCCCCCCCCCTCACGACACGCCCCCTGCAAGGGTGGGGGTCATTTTTCTATAGATTCAGGTACCCTTTTCAAAGTCACTAAAGCACGAATCAAAGTTTTATAATTATTTTTCAATTACTTAACGGCGTGTTTTAGGCGTGTATTTCGATTCCAAAGTCACGCAAAGTCACGCCCATGCGGGCACCCCTCGCCAAACGAAAGGGGGTCGCAGCATGCCGCGACCCCGTAAACTGCGCTGATATGGGGCCTTCTAAGCCGCCGCCCGCTTTTCCAGCTTCGCAATGAGCGCGCTCCTGTGCTGAGGACGCAAACACCGAAACGATTGAACCTCTTCGGCAGTGGCGACGGCCTGCAGGTGTGGTTCCAGAACGGGGCGGGGCTTGACGCCGTTAGGCGTTTCAACCGGTTCCCGCTCCACCAGACTCCAGAGCGCGCCGCCGTTCGTCCGCTTCACAAAAGTCAAAGAGACGGCAATTTCACGGCCCCCATATTCGACGTTGAAAGTGCTATCCTTGGCCTGCGCCAGATATGTTCCGAAGCTCTTCGACGAATAATCGTAATCGCTGATCGCGTCACGCTTGAGACGCAGCGGCAAGCTGATTTCACGGTCCTGCACCAGAGCCAAGAGTCCACCATCACCGGACGCAGTGGCTTCCATGTCCATGGGGTGCGCCCGGTCGCGGGCCGCGCTGTACCACGCGGCCACAAGCGTCTGCATCGGGTTACCATCGCCACCGGTCACGGTTTCCAAATCCTCGCGGTTCTTTTGGAACTGGTCGAGTCCAGCCGCTTCAAGGATTCCGCCCACGGTCCAATACCACCGTTCAAATGAGGCCAGAGGGAGTCCCGTGGCCTTCTTCTTACCGTCCTGAATCCAGAACTTCACCAGCGTAAGACAGGCCGCGATGATTTCGCCACGGTGCAGGCGAATATGGGTTTTTAGGTCGCCCTTCACATTGAAGGTGGACGGGTCACGCTCGCCGGGATTTGCCATCTTCGCATCAAGCTTAATGAGGCTTATGCGGCGCTGCAATTCCGGCGAGAAGCCGGGATTGATCCCCGTCCACACCGTCACCGAACCGTTGCGCACCGTGCGTTCCCCTGTCCGCCCCAAAACGCGGTCAGTCCACTCGCGAGACGTCAGGAAGGACGCAATCGTGGGCGAGTCCATCTGACCATCCACATTGTCATAGACAAGGAAGTTCTTCGGATTCTGCAGGGCCGTGAACAGGGCCTTACGGCGCTCATCCTCGTTTCGCGAAAGGGGCGGGCGCAGATCGGTCTTGCCGTCGATTACAAGTTGGCACGTCTCTGCCAGAAGTGATGCCCCGGTACCGGGGGCGGGTTTTGTCAGAAGGTGCGCTGGCACCACGTCATTGATAATCGGGGCCACAAAAGGGGTGATCATCATACCAATAAAGTTCGTCAGCGATGCGCCCGGATTGGCGACGTTCTGCGCACGCGTACAGCCATCAAAAGGGAAGTCCGCGACCAAGTCCACCAGATACGCCGCCGCACTTACCGCCGCCGCCCTGTCCACCTTGTCAACAGACGGCACGACGAGACCAGCGGCGGGCATATACAGAAGTCCGGACGTCTTGTGGTATCCCGGAGTCTGGATCAAATCACCATCCGACGTGAATGTCGGAACGGTGATGATCTTTTCAAGGTTCGGCAACGGCAAAGCGGGGTCCGAAAACAAGTGTTCCGCTACATCCCGTGGTGCGGCGGCGCTGATATGGTCGCTATCGCCGCGCGTCTTTCGATAGGGGGCCAGCGTATTCAGGGCATGATTGAACGTTTTTTGATTCAATATCTCGATAAGGACGTCGCCCGTCTCGCGGACCCTCACCACCTCAGACCCGTGCGTAAAAAGAGGTGGCCGAGTCCCCCCGCTTCCCTGTTCAAGGTGCTTGCGCCCATATGTACAAAGTTCGTCGAATCCATTCAGGTCGATAACGTTGGACTCTTCGTTCTTCATGCTTTTGGAACGGCGTGCCGCCGCCAATTCGGATTCCGCAAGGTTTCGGGCCGATTCCAGAAAATTGGAATGATACTCGGGCCAGTTTTCCTTGAGTATCCGCTTAATGCGCCCCTTTTCTATGTCGCTTGCGCCGAACGCGTGTAGTTGGGCGAACAACACAACAAGCTGATTATCCTGCAAGGCTACGATCCGCAGACGCCCCTTTTCGTCGCGGCGGGTCAACTTTTCCGCCGCCTCTTCGGGGTCCATAGGCTTGGCAGTGCGCACCTTTTTTATGTCTGCGCCGCTCAGCTTCTCACGAAGCTTTGCCGCCCCCGGTGACATGCGCACCCGTCCAAGCGACGGCAGCGGCGTGCCGTCATCCTCGATCACTTCTTCATTATCGAAGCTCATGCAGTCACCCCTAGCGCATAGGGTGGCTTCGACGGTCGATTGATATGCATAATTTTCTCCTGCGTAAGTTATTTCATGGTCGACTCCTTTTCGACGCTCTGGCGTGCCCGCTAACGCGGGCGGGGCCATTTAGTTGGCAGGCCCCCTAACTGCCCGGACCGGGCTGGGGGCTGGGCAGGCCATCACTCGCCTGCCCGTCATTTTCGGCGAAACCCGCCAACTCTTTGACGCGGCGGGCAAGGTGGCGCAGTTCGGTGGCCCTTGGCCCCGTTAGCGGGTGCAGCGCCAGATTCGCCATTTGGTCGGTAAGGCGGATTATTTGCCCTTCAATTTCTTCCTGTCTTGTTATCAACATTTAGTGGTCTCCTTTTGCTGGTGCCCTCAGACATATTTGGCGATTCCACGTCTGGCAAGGGGCCATGGGAAATAGCACAACTTCCTGATATAAATGGTGAAAGTAGGTTTTCAGCTTCAAGCGCAAAAGACCATCTCAGCGTATAGCTTGAAGCTCAATTCCCACTTTCACTCATACCATATATTGTGTCATGACGGTGGGGTCACACATTGTCGCCAGATTGGAAACAGTCTGTTTTGACTTATGCGGCCTGCTCGATTGGGCGCGAATGATCGTCATCAATGGGTCGATAATCGTCGAGAATCGATTCGATTGTGGCCCCTAGAAGGTCCCAAGAAAGCGCCCGGTCGATGTCGCGCAGGCCCTGCCCGATTATCCAGTTGCCATCGTCATCGGGGCACCACCCTGAGGCGAGTAGAACCCGCCGCGCAAGTTGGGCGTCGTCATCACAGAGGGTGGCGAACCGGTCAAAAGGCATCTTGAAACCCTCGCGCCGATAGCGCTCTGTCCGGGTGGCGATGTTGCGCATCAACAGCGCGATTTCTGCGCGCAACAATCTTTCGCTTTCGGCTGTCCGGGGGATATCCGCGGGCAAGCCCACATTTTTGGTGGGCAAGCGCCCATTGGGATGTTTACTCAATTTCTTCTCCATTTGGTGTAAATGTGGGGTCCACCGTAGATGTGGATGGTCAGGTCCGGCGGGCACCTCTACGACAAACCGCCCTGTGTTTCACGATGCCGGACCTGTTCGTTTTCAGGTGCAGGGCAAAGCCCTATGCCCCGAATTCTCTTTCAAGTTGTGCTGTGACCGCCTCAGCGATTTGCGGCCATGCGGCGCGGAATTGGCCTTCGCCACATGCCAGCCGTGCCGCATTCCAAAGCGCGACCCTGCGCCAATATCTATCACGGGCGACGAGGAAGCGGGCGGCGTCAAAACTACGCTGCATCCCGTGACTCCAAAAGTTGTTCGATCTGGGCGCGCAGCCGTTCCTCTTCGGCGATAAAATCGGCGTCGGACCACGTCGCCCGGACGGCCTCAGCAACACGCCACTTTTCACGGCGCTCTCGCTCTCTCGCCTTCGCTTTGCGACGTTCGATCTTGGATAGGTGCATGTAATCGCCAGACGTATCTATGCCAGCCGCATAGCCGAATCTTGGCTCGTCAAGGACGCTTGCGCCCGCGTCAATTTCGCCCATAGCGGCGGCCTCCTTCATGTGATTCAACGGCACGGGCGCGAAGTGTGTTTCGCTTTCGATCCGCTGCGGTAAGGGGCGCGGGTGCGCGCTCGCGCTCTGGCGCAAAGGCGGCGCAAACCGCCGCATATTCGGCGGCTGAAATGATTTGGCCAGTGGGCAGGAACTTGTGCCCATTTCCGGCCACATGAAAGACGGCCCAGAATGAACCGCCGTGATCCCGGCGGATGGTTTGGATAATATCCGCGACGTTCATACCAGCCCCCACTTTCGGGCGAGCGAGAGTCGCGTCGCCGCGTCGTCTACCTCACTGATTAGACGCAACTTTTCGTCGCGAGAAATGGTGTCATGTGCAGGGGGTGGCGTCGCAATTCCCATTGCGCGGGCCTCAGACAGACGCCGCGCGGCGTGCGCCGTGTGGTGCATATAATGTTCCTTTTCGCGACCTCGATTCAGGTCCGCAAGGGCGGCGGCGCGGGCCTCTTCGTCGCCCTCTGAAATGGCCTTTTTCTGAGCCACCTTCGATAGGGCAGGAAGATTCAAGAGTTCGTCCCGATAGGCGGCTTCGTCCAGTGGCGCACCCATAGCGGCCAGCCGCGCCTCGCGAAGGCTAAGGACGTCGTTCGGTTCAATAGTGACTCCGTGATCTCGGGCGTCTGAAATTGCCTTTTCGGTGATTGCAGCCCAGCGTTCGCGGACGGCCTCAGAACCGTTGACGATGTTGATAAAATTGGCGTGATCATTCATGCGACAAGCTCCAGATTTGCGTGATATTCAGCGAGGGCTGGCCCGTTGTTGACCACGGCGAAGGAAGGGGCGAGCGCGTCCACATTTGGTGGTGTGCCCCCCAGAAGAATCCAGCGCGTAACGTCCGGATTCAGCACAAACAGAGTCCTCAAAGGGTCAAGGTTGCGCACGATAGCAGGCGAACATATGCGGCTGTTCGAGACCGCCACCACAAAGCCATTCTGCGCGGCGCGCAGGCGGTCGCGCGCCGCGCCCGTGGTCCAACCGATAAAGGACTCCGCTATGCTGATCGCAGGTGCCTCAATATACAGGTCCCCGGCGTCCAAATCGCGCGCGGTTCGGGTGAGTCCTTCAATCGCGCCCATTTCCTTTTCGCGAAGGGTCTGGACGGCTGCGCCGAGGGGATACCACTGGATTCCGCGCCCCCGCGTAGGGACGCGAAAAGGGATTCCCTTTAGGCGTCGACAGGCGGTCGCCTCTGAGACACGGACGGCGTTTGCGTATCGGTCGATGGTGGTAAACAAGTGCTCACCTCTCATTTGATAATTTTTGTTACATTGCTATTTTTCTGCTTGCACACTTACTCAAAATATTGCAGCCGTCAAATTTCAGCGGCGATTCGGGTCAAGGTCCGAATCGGACCTATTTTCTTGTGGGGGTGCGCTTTAGGGCAAGAAAAAGGCCCGCTAACGCGGGCCAATGTGTTCCGAACTAAAAGGCGTCCTACCAGTATTCGACCGCGTCCAGAGCCTCGCGCAGCATGGCCAGCCCTTCCGGCGTATCGTTCAAACGGGTTTTGTAGTTTCGAAGGTGCCCTTGTCCGGACACGTGCCCTGTGATCCCCCGGATCACGTCATCCGACCGCCCAGCGCGCTGCAGGCGGTCAACAAGCGTATCTTTGGCGCTGTACAGAACGTGTCTGTCATTATTGAAGCCCGCCGCCCTGATAGCTTTGGTAAAAGAGTCCGACATAGTGCCCGCTACGGACTCGGGCTTGCCGGTCAGATTCCAGCCCTTCAAGTGCATGAAATCGTAAAATCCGGCGATATGTTTTGACAGAGGTAGTTTGCGGCTGATCCGCGTCTTTGTTTCTGTGAGGCTGATAAAATTGGGCGTCACGTTTTCGGCCTTCAATCGGAAAATCTCGACGGGACGCGCAGCCGTATAGAGCGCAACACGAAACGCCCATTTGAAGGCCTCTTGCCGGTCTGCATCATAACGGGAGTCTGGTCCCCATGCTTTTTGAACGATTGCCCAGACCTTCTTAATCTCGTCATCGTCGAAGCGTTGCCACCGCGCCTCTTCAATAGGTGTGTCGTTTCGGGGCATCTTCACCTTATCAATAGGCAGAGCATCAAAACCGGGGACAAGCTCTTCGGACAGTGCCCACCGCATGACCGCTTTCGGGGGTGCAAAATACTGCGCCACCGAGTCCGCTTTAAGACCCTCTTCTAGAAGGTAGTCGCGATAAAGGCGCAGTTTTTCGGGGGTGATCATGGTCAATGGAAGGTCACCGGCAAAGCTTGTCAGCCTGTCAATCTTGCCCCGGTAACTACGCTTCGTGGCGTCGGAACAGTTGTTCAACTTGAAGTATTTTTCGCGCAGTGCTGACAAGCGATATTCGTCATTCTGTTTTGACTGTCCCGACAGTTCGGTAAGGCGCGCGTTTAGCGCGGTGCGCATGGCATCATAGAGCGCCCTTTCAACACCCCCTGACGGGGGCTGCGCGGCGGTCAACTTCAGGACCTCTTGCAAGACGGGCGACGGTTCTTTGATCAGGTCAATATGGGACCGGTCGCCAAAAGCCTGCCACGCGAAACCGGCCAAGGACTCATACTCATATCGGCGCAGGTTTGCCGCGCCTTTCATATGCTCTTCTGTGTCGCGCCACGTCAGCGCAAGGGCGTCTGGGGTCTCTTCAATATCGTCGCGCAGCTTTGCAGCGGTGATGGATTCCACGCCAAGACGTACCACCTCAGAGCGGGAGTCAGGGTTCGCCAAGAGGGCTATGATCCGGTCATGTTCGGCGGTGTATGCGGCGCAGCGGGCGGTTGCTTTTGTCAGGTCACCCCCTAGCGACAGGTCCCACCGTTTGCGCCCCAGAAGGGTGTGAAGCGCTTTCGGCACGTCGCGTTGGTATTTGTACGCCACGTGTTCACGGCGGCGCACGGGGGACATGTAACGGGGCAGAGGGATGGCGCGATTCTTGGGGGGCATTGGGCGAATCCTATGGTACTTTTCACCCTATTTCTATGGTACTTTCTGACGTTAGAGTCCAGTAAAATCAAGGATTTAAGGAGATTTTACACCCTGAGATTGTACAAATCCCTTATCACCCACCATTTCCCTGTTTTTTCGCATTGTGCGGCTGACGTTTGCCGCTGGGTTTTGCAGGCATGCCCGGTTCAGGGCGTGGTGAGGGACAATGGATCGACCCGCGCCTCGCCTGCGATCATGCCGGCCGCTGCGCGGTCGTGGCGGAGATAGGCGATGCCGCGCCCGCCGGATTGGGTGTAGAGCGTGCCTGCGGGTTTGCCCTCGGGGGTCCGGATTTCGCTGCCGATGGGGGCTGTGCCATGGACGGCGACCATGGTCAGACCTTTGCGCAACTCGGTTTTGTGTTTCATGCGGGCCGTTACCTCTTGGCCGACGTAACAGCCTTTGCGGAAATCCACGCCATTGAGGCGCTCGAACCCGGCCTCTAGGATAAAGGTGTCAGGGGTCAGTTCGATACCGGTTTCGGGGATGCAATGGGCCACGCGAATCCGCTCGAAATCGCTGCCGTCGTCGCCGTCCTCATCGCCATAGAGCCGCCAACCCAAGTCCGGATGACGCGGGTCTGTGAATGCGCCCTCAGGGGCCGGGCCGGTGCCACGCAGAACCTTGAGGTCGGTCTGGGTGAGGGTCACGTCGGCGCGCAGTTTGTACAGGGTCAGACGTTGCAGGAGCATTGGCGCAAGGCTGTCGTCGACGTCGAGCCGGATGGCATCGCCGTGGCGCGACAGCAGGAAATCGGCCAGATATTTGCCCTGCGGCGTCAGGATGGCCGCATAGACCAGCCCCTGATCGAGTTTGTTCAGGTCGTTTGTCACCAAGCCTTGCAGGAAATGCAGGGCATCTTTGCCGGTGATCTGCAGAATGCGGCGCGTCATGCCTCTTCCCCCGTGTTGTTCGCCCGTAATATAGGTCACGAAAGCAGACACAACAGGGGTCGTCATGCGCGCAGCACTCTCGGTGGTGATTCCGACACGAAATGCAGGGGCGAGTCTGCCTGTCTGTCTTGCCGCGTTGATGGAGGGGCTAGAGGCAGGTGTGATCCGTGAATTGGTTGTGACCGATGGCGGGTCGGGCGATGCCACGGTGCAGATTGCCGATGCGGCGGGGGCGGTGATCGTTCAGGGGGCGGCGACCCGTGGCGGGCAATTGCGGCGGGGGGCGCAGGTGGCGGGCGGGGACTGGTTGCTGTTTCTGCATGCCGACACGGTTTTGCCTGTTGGATGGGCCGGCGCGGTCAGTGCGCAAATGGCGTTGGGTGGGCCTGCCGCCTTTCGGCTGTCGTTTGATGCGACCGGGGTGATGCCCGGGATGGTGGCGGGCTGGGCCAATCTGCGCAGTCGGGTGCTGGGGTTGCCCTATGGTGATCAGGCGCTCTTGATCCCGCGCAAGGAGTATGAGGCGGTGGGCGGATTTGCCGATATTCCGCTGATGGAGGATGTCGCTATGGCGCGCGCGCTCAAGGGCGGCATTGCGCTCTTGCCGCTGGCGGTCACCACCTCTGCGGCGCGGTATCGGCGCGAGGGGTGGCTGCGGCGGGGGGCACGCAACCTCTGGACGCTGATCCGTTATCTCTGCGGGGCGGACCCTGTGCGGCTGGCTGAGGCCTATCGGCGCAAGGGCTAGAGGGGCACGGAATTTTTAGAGAATGCCGGACAAGAGAATTTTGAATTCGCTTGTTTCAACGCGACCTGGCACCGACGATCTCGGACATACGCAAGAGAGCGCGGCTATGATTGACGCCGCTTGCCAAGGGCGTAAGGTGCGCCGCGAAGCAGCAGGAGATCCCCCCACATGAGCCTCGCCCACGGTCGCGCCTATCTGGCCATTCCCGGCCCCTCGGTCATGCCGGAAGAGGTGCTGCGTGCCATGCACCGCGCCGCCCCGAATATCTATGAGGGCGACCTGATCGAGATGACGGCGGGGCTGATTCCCGATCTGCGCGCCGTGGCGCGGACGCGCCAACATGCGACGATCTATATTTCGAACGGGCATGGTGCGTGGGAGGCGGCGCTGGCTAATACCCTTCAACCCGGCGACCGGGTGCTGGTGCCGGCCACGGGGCGGTTTGGGCATGGTTGGGCCGAGGTCGCGCAGGGGCAGGGGATCACCGTCGAGATGCTGGATTTCGGCAAGCGGTCGCCGATTGATCTCAACCGTCTGGAAGAGGTGCTGCGCGCGGATCGGGCGCACGCGATCAAGGCGGTTCTGGCCACCCATGTCGATACGTCCACCTCGGTCCTCAATGACATTGCTGGGGTGCGGGCAGCACTGGATGCGGCCGGGCATCCGGCGCTCTTGATGGCCGATTGCATCGCCTCGCTGGCCTGTGACCGGTTCGAGATGGACGCTTGGGGCGTCGATGTGATGGTGGCGGGCAGCCAAAAGGGGCTGATGGTGCCGCCCGGTCTGGCGTTTGTGTTCTTCTCGGACAAGGCGGCGGAGGCGCGCAAGAAGATGCCTCTGGTCAGTCGCTACTGGGATTGGACCCATCGGGCCGATCCGCAGATGTTTTATCAATACTTTGGCGGCACCGCGCCGACGCATCACCTTTACGGGTTGCGCGCGGCACTCGATTTGATCGCGGCGGAGGGCGGCATCGAGGTGGTCTGGGCGCGGCATGACCGACTGGCGCGCGCGATCTGGGCCGCGTGCGAGACCTGGGGGCAGGTGGGGCCGCTGGAATTGAACATCGGTGATCCCGCGTTGCGCAGCCGGGCCGTGACCGCGTTGCGGATCGGGGCGCCGCATGGCTCGCGCCTGCGGTCCTGGGTGCAGGATCATGCAGGTGTGACGCTGGGGATCGGGCTTGGCATGGCAGAGCCGGGTGATCCGGCGTGGCATGGGTTCTTCCGCATCGGCCATATGGGGCATGTCAATGCGCATATGGTTCTGGGGGCGCTTGCTGCGATTGAGGCCGGGCTGATGGCGCTCGATATTCCGTATGGTGAGGGCGGGCTGGCGGCGGCGGCTCGGGTGATTTCGGGGAAGAGTTAGGAGCGGTTTTGGCCTGAAGGGGGCGTTGGTCCCACGCGCCAAAGCGCGGCACGCGCCGCCGCGCAGCGCCCGTCCGCCCCCTCGGGCGGGCGCTTTTGCAACG
>NZ_LADY01000058.1:0-51120 GCF_000961715.1 Roseovarius sp. BRH_c41
GATCACGGTGCGGGCAGCGCCACAGGGGGCGGCATCGCGGCCCGAGGCCGGGCAGCGGCTGCGCGATGGGGCGCGGATTTTCGCGATCCTGTCGGTGACGGAAGCCGATGGCGCGGGCCGATACCTGAGCCTCTGGGCGCAAGAGGAGGTGGTGCCATGAGTTATGCGTTGGCGGCGGGATTGCAGGCGGCGGTGTATCAGCGGCTGGTGCAGGATGCGGCGCTGAGCGCGTTGGTGGGCGGTGCGATCCATGACGCGGTGCCGCCCGGACGGGTGCCGCCGCTCTATGTCACGCTCGGCCCCGAGGAGGTGCGTGCGCGTGGCGATGGCTCTGCGGGCGGGGCTTGGCATCGGTTCACCGTCACGGTGGTGAGCGAAAGCGCCGGATTTCAACAGGCCAAGGCGGTGGCGGGTGCGGTCAGTGATGCGCTGGTGAATGCTGAATTGTCGCTGACACGCGGTCGTGTGACCAGTCTCAATTTCCTGCGTGCGCGCGCCCGGCGCGAAACGGGCGGTCAGGCGCGGCGGATCGACCTGACCTTTCAGGCGCGCGTCGATGAGGACGCGTAACCTTTAATCTCTGGAGTGACGACAATGGCGGTACAGAACGGCAAGGACCTGCTGGTCAAGATTGACCTCAATGGCAGCGGCAATTTTCAGACGGTTGCGGGGCTGCGGGCCACGCGGGTCAGTTTCAACGCCGAGAGCGTGGACGTGACCAGCCTCGAGTCCGCCGGGGGCTGGCGCGAGTTGCTGGCTGGGGCGGGTGTCAAATCCGCCAGTATCAGCGGTTCGGGCATTTTTCGCGATGCGACAAGCGATGCGCGGGCGCGGCAGATCTTCTTTGACGGGGAAATGCCGGATTTTCAGGTGGTGATCCCGGATTTTGGCACCATCGAGGGGCCGTTCCAAGTGACGGCGATCGAATATGGCGGCACCCATGATGGCGAGGCGACCTATGATCTGGCACTCGCCTCGGCGGGGCAGTTGACCTTTTCGGTGCTGTGATCGTGATGGCCAACCCCTGGGCAGGCGAGGTCGCGCTGGTGATCGGTGGTGAGCGGCAGGTGATGCGGCTGACGCTGGGGGCTTTGGCCGAGTTGGAGGCGGGGTTGAAGAGCGGCTCGCTGGTTGATCTGGTGATGCGGTTCGAGGGCGGCGCGTTTTCCACCCGCGATGTGCTGGCGTTGATCGTGGCGGGGCTGCGCGGCGGGGGCTGGCGCGGAACGGCGGCGGATTTGCTGAGCGCCGAGATCGAGGGCGGGCCGCTGGCAGCGGCGCGCGCCGCGGCGGCGCTCTTGGCGCGGGCCTTTGCCTTGCCTGAGGTGGGCGGGTGAGCGAGCGGTTTGATTGGCCCGCGTTGATGCGCGCGGGGATGCAGGGACTTGGACTCAAACCGGCGGAGTTTTGGGCGCTGACCCCGATGGAATTGCGCCTGATGCTGGGTGAGCGGCAGGGCGTTCAGCCGTTGGCGCGCGACGGGCTTGAGGCGCTGTTGCGCGCCTTTCCCGACACAGAAGGAGAGATGAGAGATGGATGAGCTGGAGCGGGTGGATGAGCTTGAGGCGCAGATTGAAGCGCTGGATGACGCGATGGGGCAGGCGACGGGGATGGCGGCGGCCTTTGGCGCGGAACTGGCGCGGGTAAAGGGCGGCTTTGCCAGCGCGGGACAGGATGTGCAATCGCTGGAGCGGGGGCTGAGCCGGGGATTGCGCGGGGCCATACGCGGCGCGGTGGTTGATGGCGATAGCCTGTCCGACAGTTTGCGGCGGTTGGCCTTGAGCATGGTCAATACCGCCTTCAACGATGCGACACGTCCGGTGACAGATCAACTGGGTGGGCTGATTTCGCAGGGCATCGGCAGCCTGGTGGGCGGGCTTTTCCCCTTTGCCAAAGGCGCGTCGTTTTCGCAGGGCCGGGTGCAGCCCTTTGCCAGTGGTGGCGTCGTGACTGGTCCGGTCACGTTTCCGATGCGGGGCGGCACCGGGTTGATGGGCGAGGCGGGGCCGGAGGCGATCATGCCGCTGAGCCGTGGTCCCGATGGGCGTTTGGGCGTGCGCGCACAGGGCGGTGGGGGCGTCAGCGTGGTGATGAATATCCAGACGCCCGATGCCGAGGGGTTCCGCCGCTCTCAGGGGCAGATCGCGGCGCAGCTGGGTCGCGTGATCGGGCGCGGCGGGCGCAATCGTTGATAAGGAGCGGGACATGGGATTTCACGAGGTCAGATTTCCGGCGAGCCTGAGTTTCGGCTCGCTTGGCGGGCCGGAGCGGTTGACGGATATCGTCACGCTCGCCAATGGGTTTGAAGAGCGCAACACGCCTTGGGCGCAGGCGCGCAGGCGGTATGACGCGGGCGTGGCGCTTCGGTCGCTCGACGATATCGAGGCGCTGATCGCGTTTTTCGAGGCGCGGCGTGGGCAACTATTCGGGTTTCGCTGGAAGGACTGGACCGATTTCAAATCGGGCCGGGCCAAGGCCGCGCCAGATTACCGGGATCAGGAGATCGGGGTGGGGGATGACGCGACGGTCGCCTTTCAACTGCTGAAAACCTATCGGTCTGGCGATGAGGTTGCGCTGCGGCCCATCGTGAAGCCGGTCAAGGGCACGGTGCGCATGGGCCTTGATAATGTCGAGATGCAAGAGGGCGTACATTACGAGGTCGATAGTTTCACTGGCATCGTCACGTTTTCTGAGCCGCCCAATCGCGGCGTGCCGGTCACGGCGGGCTATGAATTTGACGTGCCGGTGCGGTTTGATACGGATCGCATTCAAACCAGCCTTGCCAGTTTTCAAGCAGGCGAGGTGCCGAATGTGCCAGTCGTGGAGATCCGGGTATGAGCGGGCTTTTGGAGCATCTCAAAACCGGTGTCACCACGACCTGCCGGTGTTGGGCGCTGACGCGGCGCGACGGGGTGGTGATGGGGTTTACCGATCACGACCGGCTGTTGACCTTTGAGGGCGTGGCGTTTCGCCCGGATACCGGGCTGAGTGCGCTGGCGGTGCAGCAGACAACGGGGCTGTCGGTGGACAATACCGAAGCCTTGGGTGCGCTGAACGATGCGGCCATTCGCGAGGCGGATATCGAGGCCGGGCGCTATGATGGGGCGGAGTTGCGGGCTTGGCTGGTGAATTGGCAGGACGTGGCAGCGCGCCGCCTGATCTTTCGCGGCACGATGGGCGAGTTGCGTCGCGCCGGCGGGGCGTTTGAGGCCGAGTTGCGCGGGCTGACCGATGCGCTCAACGTACCGTTGGGGCGGGTCTATCAAAAGGCGTGCAGCGCCATTCTGGGGGATCGCGATTGCAGCTTTGATCTGGATACGCCGGGGTATGTTGCGGAGCCTCCCGCCGAGAAGGTGGAGGAAAACCGCGTGTTTCGCTTTGCCGAGATGGGCGGGTTTGCCGAGGACTGGTTTCGGCATGGGGTGATCCGGGTTTTGAGCGGAGCGGCGGCGGGACTGATCGGATTGATCAAGCGCGACCGCAGTGAGGGCGCGGGGCGGGTGATCGAGCTGTGGCATCCCTTGGGGGCTGCGGTCACGCCGGGCGATGCGCTGCGGATCGAGGCAGGGTGCGACAAGCGCATGACGACCTGTCAGTTCAAGTTTGACAACCTGCTGAATTATCAGGGGTTTCCGGATATTCCCGGCGATGACTGGACGATCACGGATCCCACCAAGTCCCCGCGTCTGGATGGCGGGAGCCGCAGATGAGCGAGCAGGGGGCGCGGATTGTTGCGGCCGCGCGCGGCTGGATCGGCACGCCGTATCGGCATCAGGCGGCCTGTCGTGGAGCGGGCTGCGATTGTCTGGGTTTGGTGCGGGGGCTGTGGCGCGAGATCAAGGGTGCTGAGCCGGAACGCCCGCCCGCCTATTCGATGGATTGGTCTGAACCGGCGCGGCAAGAGGCGCTGTGGCAGGCCGCGGCGCGGCACTTTCTGGCTAAGGATTTGGCCCAAGAGGCGGTCGGCGATGTGATCCTCTTTCGCATGCGCGAAGGGTCGGTTGCCAAGCATCTGGGCGTGGTCGCGGAACTGGGCGCGCACGCAAGTTTCATTCACGCCTATTCGGGGCATGGCGTGGTCGAAACCGCGCTCAGCGCGCCCTGGCGGCGGCGCATCGTGGCGCGATTTGCATTTCCCGAGGAGGGCTGAGCCATGGCAACCATTCTGTTATCCGCCGCAGGGGCCGCGATTGGCGGGGCGGTGGGGGGCACAGCGCTTGGCCTCTCGTCGGTGGCGATCGGGCGCTTTGCCGGGGCGGTCATTGGCCGCTCGATTGATCAGCGGTTGCTGGGACAGGGATCGGAGGTGGTCGAGACGGGGCGCGTGAACCGTCTGCGCCTGACGGGCGCGGGCGAGGGCGATGCAATTCCGCAGGTTTACGGGCGTATGCGCGTGGGCGGGCAGGTGATCTGGGCCACCGAGTTTCGCGAGACTGTGACCGTGACGCAGGGTAACGGAGGCGGTAAGGGCACGCCGCGCGCCGCCACGCCTGACACGCGGGCGATCAGCTATTCGGTGAGCCTTGCGCTGGCGCTCTGCGAGGGCGAGATCACCCGCGTGGCGCGCGTCTGGGCGGACGGGACTGAGGTCGCCCCCGCAAGCCTCAACATGCAGGTCTACAAGGGCACGCGCGGTCAATTGCCCGATCCCCGGATCGAGGCGGTGGAGGGGGCAGGCACCGTGCCTGCCTATCGCGGCACCGCCTATGTGGTGATCGAGGATCTGGACATAAGCCAATTCGGCAATCGCGTGCCGCAGTTCAGTTTCGAGGTGTGTCGTCCGTCGCAGGTGGGCAGCCCGGGCGCTGATCTTGATCCGGTGCGGGCGGTGCGGGGTGTGGCGATGCTGCCCGGCACGGGCGAATATGCGCTGGCCACGACGCCGGTCACGATGAATTTTGGCCTGGGCGCAAACGGGATTGCCAATATCAACAGCCCCTCCGGGCGCGCCGATATGACCACGTCCTTGGAGGCGTTGGTTGAGGAACTGCCGGGCTGTCGGGCCACCTCGTTGATCGTGAGCTGGTTCGGGGACGATCTGCGCTGTGGGGTTTGCCAGATCAGGCCACGGGTGGAGCAAAAGCAATTCGAGGCGTCGAACATGCCGTGGCAGGTCGCGAGCCTGAGCCGTGCGCAGGCGGGCGAGGTGCCAAAGGATGCGCAGGGCCGCGAGGTCTATGGTGGCACGCCGACCGATCAGGCGGTGATCGAGGCCATTTTGGCGCTGCAACAAGCGGGGCAAGAGGTGCTCTATTACCCCTTCATCCTGATGGAGCAGATGCCGGGCAACGGCCTGCCCGATCCATGGAGCGAGGCCGAGGATCAGGCGGTTTTGCCGTGGCGTGGGCGTATCACGACCTCCAAGGCGCCGGGGCAGGCAGGCAGCCCCGATGGCATGCCAGAGGCCGAAGCGGAGGTGGTGGCATTTTTCGGCACGGCGCGGGCGGCGGATTTCACCGTGACACCGATTGCGGCGCAGGTGGAGGAAGACCCCGGCACTGGTGCGGTGGATATCCTGAGCTTTGGTGGCGCGGTGAAGCGCAGCCCGGTGACCTATCACGGGCCGGATGAGTGGTCCTATCGCCGCTTTATCCTGCATCAAGCGGCGCTCTGTGCCGCTGTGGGCGGGGTCGAAAGCTTTTGCATCGGGTCGGAAATGCGCAGCCTCACGCAGATCCGGGGGGCGGATCACAGCTTTCCGGCGGTGGCGCAGTTGATTGCCTTGGCGGCGGAGGTGCGGGCCTTGCTGGGGCCGGAGGTCAAGATCAGCTATGCTGCGGATTGGTCGGAATATTTTGGCTATCAGCCGGGCGACGGCGACCGGTTCTTTCACCTCGATCCTCTGTGGGCGGATGCCAATATCGACTTTGTCGGTATCGACAACTACATGCCGCTCAGCGATTGGCGCGAGGGGGATGAGCACCTTGACGCGCGCGACTGGCCGTCGATCTATGGTCTGGACTATCTGCAGGCCAACATCGAGGGGGGTGAGGGCTATGACTGGTTTTACCCCACGTCAGAGGCGCGCGCGGCGCAACGCCGGGTGCCGATCACCGATGACGCGTTCGGTGAGCCGTGGATCTGGCGGTTCAAGGATCTGCGGGGCTGGTGGGAAAACCGGCATTTCGAGCGGGTGGGAGGCCTGCGCGCGCCGGAGCCAACCGCATGGGTGCCGCAATCGAAGCCGATCCGGTTTACCGAATATGGCTGTGCGGCGGTGGACAAGGGCACCAATCAGCCCAACAAGTTCCTTGATCCTAAATCATCGGAGTCAAGCCTGCCGCGCCAGTCCACGGGGCAGCGCGATGAGCTGATCCAGTTGCAATATCTGCGGGCCATGGCGGGCTATTGGAGCGATCCTGTCCACAATCCTCTCTCGGAGGAGTTCGACGGACGGATGCTTGATATGGATCACGCCTATGTCTGGGCTTGGGATGCGCGGCCTTATCCCTATTTTCCCGGCAATCTCGACCTCTGGTCGGATGGTGCGAATTATGCGCGGGGGCATTGGATCAATGGCCGTGTGAGCGGGTGGCGGCTGGCGGATGTGATTGGCGAAGTGGCGGCGCGCGCCGGTGTGCGTGACCTTGAGACAAGCCGCGCCGAGGGGTTCTTGCGGGGCTATCTTGTGGATCAGGTCAGCGAGGCGCGCGCCACGTTGCAGCCTTTGATGCTGGCCTATGGTCTCGATGCGATCGAGCGGGATGGAGTGCTGCAATTTCGGGCTCGTAACGGACGGGTGGACCATAGGATTGATCTTGATCTGGTGGTGCGTGATCCGGAATTGGGCGGCATCATAGAGGAATTGCGTGGCAATGATCTGGAACTGGCGGGCCGGGTGCGGCTGCGGTTTCTGGAGGCGGATGCCGATTATGAGGCAATTTCCGAAGAGGCAATCTTGCCTGATGAGGCCACACATGCGGTGGCGGCCTCGGAGATGCCGCTGGCATTGACGCGGGCCGAGGGACGGCAGGTGGTGGAGCGGTGGCTCTCAGAGGCGCTGGTGTCGATTGATACGCTGCGCCTGACCCTGCCGCCTTCGCAATTGGCCGCCGGGGTGGGCGATGTGATTATGCTGCCCAAGGGCGCGGGCGGTGCGCGGTTTCGCATCGACCGGGTAGAGCAGATGGGCAATGCGCAGCGCGTCGATGCGGTGCGGATCGACCCCGAGAGCTATCGGCCCATTCTGATCGAGGACAATCCGGCGCGGCTGCGCCCGTTTGTGGCACCGGGGCCGGTGACGCCGCTTTTCCTCGATCTGCCGCTCTTGACCGGCGAGGAGGTGCCGCATGCGCCGCATATCGCAATGCTGGGCAATCCATGGCCCGGAACGGCGGCGGTCTATTCCTCCGCTGAGGATGCCAATTACCGGCTCAACGCATTGATTGCCGCGCGCAGCACGGTGGGGGTGACGCAAATACCGCTCTTGCCCGCGCCCATGGGGCGGATCGACCGGGGCGATGGGCTATTCGTGCGGATGCGGTTTGGGACGCTGGAGAGCGTGGGCGATGCGGCGCTGCTGAATGGCGGCAATCTCTGCGCCATTGGCGATGGCACGCCGGGGGGATGGGAAGTTTTGCAGTTCCGCGATGCCGAATTGGTGGCGCCCGAGACCTATATTCTGCGCCACCGGCTGCGGGGGCAGTTGGGCACGGAAAGGGCGGGCGATGGCGTCTGGCCTGCGGGGTCTTTTTTTGTTCGGCTCAACGGTGTGCCGCAGCAGATCGAGTTGACCGAGTCGCAGCGCGGACAGGCGCTGCATTACCGGATCGGGCCGGGCGGACGGCCGGTGGATGATCCGAGTTTTGCACATGCTGTGATTGCCTTTGACGGGGTGGGTCTGCGCCCCTATGCGCCGGTGCATCTGCGGGTTGTCGAGGCGGGGGGGGATTTGGCCGTGACCTGGATCAGGCGGACGCGGATCGGCGGAGATCGTTGGGATACGCCTGATGTGCCGCTTGGCGAGGAGAGCGAGCGCTATCTCTTGCGGGTGACGCGGGGGGCGCAGGTCTTGCGCGAGGTCATTCTTGATCGTCCCGACTGGATCTATCCGGCAGCGGCGCGCGAGGCCGACGGGCCGGACGCGGGCAAGCAGATCGACGTGGCGCAGATGTCGGCAAGTTTCGGGATTGGCACATTCGCAACCCGCGATCTCTGAGGCGCGCGCGGCCCAGTTGAGTATTTAGAGCACGGTGAAGCAGGGGCGGGCAGTGATCCCGCCCCGTTACCATCAGCTAGAAGTTTGCGGCACGCAGCTATTGGTCGCCGCGTCCCATGCGGTGCCTGCAACGCAGGAAATCGCCTGTTTCTGTTTGTCGTAGTCACAGCCCCCGGTGGCCAAGGCGAGGCTGGGTGTGACGACAAGCGCAAGGGCGGCCAATCCGAATTTCAACTTCATCATATGTCTCCCTGTTGGACAGGCGATAAGGCTATCATGATTCCCCGAAAACCCGGGCAAAAATCGTATTCACATGCTTGGTGTGATAGCCCAAGTCGAATTTTTCATCAATTTCCGCCGGGCTGAGGGCGGCTGTGACCTCTGCATCATTCAGCAACTCGGTTTTGAAATCGCAGCCGGTTTCCCAGACCTTGAGCGCGTTGCGTTGCACGAGGCGATAGGCATCCTCGCGGCTCACGCCGGCTTGGGTCAGGGCGAGGAGGACGCGCTGCGACATCACGAGGCCGGGAAACTTGTTCATATTGGCCATCATGTTCTCAGGGTAGACCAAGAGTTTGTCGATCACATTGGTCAGCCGCGCGAGGGCGAAATCAAGGGTGATGGTGGCATCCGGACCGATCATGCGCTCGACAGAGCTGTGCGAGATGTCGCGCTCGTGCCAGAGGGCCACGTTTTCCATGGCGGGCACAACCGTCATGCGCACAAGACGGGCAAGGCCGGTGAGGTTCTCGGTCAGCACCGGGTTTTTCTTGTGCGGCATGGCGGACGAGCCTTTTTGCCCCATCGAGAAAAACTCGGCGGCTTCCAGCACTTCGGTGCGTTGCATGTGGCGGATTTCGATGGCGACATTTTCGATGCTGCTGGCGACGACGCCAAGTGCTGCAAAGAACGCCGCGTGGCGGTCGCGCGGGATCACTTGGGTGCTGATCGGCTCGGGTGTCAGGCCAAGCTGGGCGCAGACATGCTCCTCGACGCGTGGATCGACATTGGCAAATGTGCCGACGGCACCGGAAATCGCACCTGTCGCGATCTCTTCTCGGGCGGTGTGCAGGCGGCGCAGGTTGCGCTGCATCTCGGCATAGAAGCGGGCAAAGGTCAGGCCCATGGTGGTGGGCTCTGCGTGGATGCCATGGCTGCGCCCGATGCGCAGCGTGTCCTTATGCTCATAGGCGCGGCGCTTGAGCGCGGTCAACAGCCCCTCCATATCCGCGATCAGGAGATCGGCAGCGCGGGTGAGTTGGACATTGAAACAGGTGTCGAGCACATCCGAAGATGTCATGCCCTGATGCACGAAGCGGGCCTCGTCAGAGCCTACATGCTCGGCCAAATGGGTGAGAAAGGCGATGACGTCATGCTTGGTCTCGGCCTCGATCTCGTCGATGCGGGCGACGTTGAACTCCACCTCCCTGGCTTTCCAGACCGCCTGCGCATTCGCGCGCGGGATCACACCCAGATCGGCCATGGCGTCGCAGGCATGCGCCTCAATTTCGAACCAGATGCGGAATTTGGTGGCGGGTTCCCAGATGGCGACCATGTCGGGGCGGGAATAGCGGGGAATCATGCGGCGATCCTTGATCTGTCGGAAATGAGGGTTCGTCGCGCTTGTAATGCGTGCAGAGGAGGGCGGCAACCCGCGCCGCTCTGTCGTGACTGGATCAGGCCGCGAGCAACAGGATAGGCAAAAAGGCAAGCGCCAATGCGCCAAAGCCGAAGTCACCGCCGCCGCCGCTGTCATCGTCGGAAATGGCTGCTTGTTCTGGTCCTTCGCTCTGGTCTTCGGTTGCGGGCAAAGTGGGGATCAAGCTGTCATCGGCATCCGGCGACGTGCCATTGGCCTGCACGACATCCGAGGGGTTGAGGGTATTTTCAGGCGTCTCCGCGTCCATGAAATCGGGGATTTCTGTGGCGTCTTGGGTCAGGTTGGCGAATTCTGCCGTAAAGGTCGGATTGTGCATCTCGATCATCAGAATTTCATAGGGCGCGAGATCGGCGATGAGGATACCATCCTCGATCAAGTCGTTCGGGTTCTCTTCGGTCACGACCGGCTCTGCGGTTGACAGGCTGGGGTTCTCGCCGTCGGCCACGCCCAGGCGCGTGATGGAAACATCTCCCAGATCCCGGAGGATATTCATGAAATCCACAACTTCCTGGCTCGATTCATCGCTGGTGGAGGCAATGAAGGTCACCATCCGGTCCGGCGAAAAGAAAACGTGCACATCAGCGGTTTCGCCGGAGACCTCTGTCTCGCGGCCCACGCTCTCGGCCAGCGCAAGCGGGCGGGTGCCGGGCAGTGTCTCTTGCATCATGCGGAACATTTCGCCGGGAACGCGGATATCGCCTTCGCCCTCACCATCGGCCAAGCCGGTGCGACTGTTCATCTGCAGTGGCCAGACATGGGCGGCGTCCACGCCCCCCCAAGAGAACGCTTCGAGGACGTTCAGCATCTCATGCGCTTGTTTCAGCCCGAAATCCGACTCTTCATCCTCGGAGACACTTCGTTTCAGGTTCCATTCCGTCGCGTAGATATCAAGGTCCGGCATTTCTTCGAGCCAAGTGTCCTGAATTTGCGAAAGTTCGAAATAGCGGCTGCCCGGCGTGTCGATCCCTTTGGAGTAAATATGCCCGACCACACCGTCGATTGCCTCGTGCTCGGTGGTCGTGTCGAATTCGCTCATGATGATCGCATTGGCAACTTTGGTCCAAGCGACGTTGCCGGACGAATAGATATACTCTTCGGCGGAAAGGTTCAGGCCGTGGATTTCGTTCAGCGACGCCAATTGCTCTTCGGGTGTGCCAGAAAAAGTCCGTGAGAGACTGTCAGCTCCGTAGTTCATGCCCATCTGAATGAGAACGTCGGTTTCGGAGAATCGTTCCGCTTCGGGATGGCTGGTCATCTCGTCCTTGACGATGACGGCCATATCGGCGGCAAGACGCCCGTACTCAAAGGTATTCATGCCGCCGCTGCCCCAGTATTCGTTGCCGAGCTCGATGGCTTGAATGTCAGGCGAGCCATAACGTCCGTCGAATACGTCCCGCAGAAACCCGCGCAATGCCTGCTCGTCGATTTCGGGCAGGCGATTGCCTTGGGCATCCACCTCGTCGCTCAACAAGCTACGGGTTGGCAGAACGATGGTCACCGAAATCCCTTCATCCTCGGCAAAGCCAAGGGCATCGCTTATCGCCAGAAATGGTTTCTCTTCGCCGGTCAGGTTGTCGATGGCAAAGTCTCTGTCGGGATTGTTGATGTCGAAGTAATATTCCGTGAGGCTGCCACCCGGATAACGCAGATGTTCGACGCCAAGCGTGCGGACCACATCGTCAAATGTGCCCTCTGAGCCGACCCGGTCCTTGATGCCCAGAATGTTCGCACCGAAATGCGCCTGCGAAAAGGCCGTGTCGGATAAGGACCCTGCTGAAAGTGTAAATGGCATCGCAACCCCGGCATCCTAAAGACCGCAATAGGGGGGCGCCGTTCACCTTTGACGGGTGGTTCGAACCTTGGTGGCGTAGACCCCTACTTGCCAAGGAATTTCTAAGGAAAACAGAGATTTATGATACTATTCAGCCGGATAGCCCATGCTTCCGTATAGGGTGTTAACCATGTCTCAAATCTTGGTCTGGAAGTTGCAGTTTCTGACCCGGTTTCATCCTTGGACTGTGAGGCAGTAAGACTCGATCCTGGCAAATATGGATGAAAAACAATGGGCTATTTGAGATGATGCAAATTGGATAATGGTAAATTCGGCAAAGGTTTTCGCAGAGGTCTCAACGCGGCAAAGTAGCACGGGGCTCGATCAGAGGTCGGGCCCATGTTGACGCATCCGGTTTGAGGGCGGTCAGTCTGGGCGACTCGGGTGCAGGACCACTCTGCGGGCGGAGAGTCGAGCAATGGTTTGACGCACATCCCCTAGGCGGGCGCAACGCCGCTGGCGTTTGCATGCGACCATGACTTGTCCCGTGCGTTAAGCGTTAAGCGACAAGAAGCAAAAGCGGAAGCAAGGCCAAAGCGATTGCGCCGAACCCAAACTCAAGACCGCCTCCGTGTTCCTCGGGAGCGGGCTCTGGGTCCGCGTCCAGCGGCTCGTCCTCGGGGGGGGCCGGCAGGGTCGGGGGCAGTTCGGGATCTTCATCCGTTTCAGCGGGAGGGGGCGCGGTGTCCCCCAAAGGTTCATCCGGGTCCGGATCAGCCCCTTGCGTGATCTCTGGAATGACGGGCAGGGTTGCGGCCAGCGCCTCCACAGGGGACGAATAGGTCGGATTGGACATTTCGATCATCAGTATCTCGTGGGGTGCGAGATCGGCGATGAGAATTCCGTCCTCGATCAGGTCTGCCGGGTTTTCTTGGGTCACCGAGGGAGCGGCCGCCGAGTGTGTGGGAGACTCGCCCTCGGCCACCCCGAGGCGGGTTATCGTAACTTCACCCATAGTCGTGACCAGATCTGAAAAATCCACGGTCTCTTGGCTTGCTGTGTCGCTTGTGGAGGCCAGAAATGTCACCAGCCGATCCGGGGCATAGAATACATGGGCATCGGCGGTTTCGTCCTCTATCTCGGTCTCGCGCCCTTGGCTGTCGGTAAGCGTCAAGGGGCGCATGCCGGGCAATGTCTGTTCCATCAGGCGGAACATTTCGCCGGGCACGCGGATATCGCCATCGGTATTTGCGAGGCCGGTGCGGCTGTCCATCTGGAGGGGCCAGACATCGGCGGCGTCAACACTGCCCCAGGCAAATGCCTCCATCAGATTGAGCATTTCATGCGCCTGCCTGAGGCCAAATTCGATCTCGTTCTCTTCGGACACGCTGCGCTTCAGGTTCCATTCGGAAATATAGATGTCGAGTTCCGGGAATTCTTCGCCCCAGGTGTCGGATATCTGCGACAGTTCGAAATAGCGACTGTTTGGGGCGTCGGCCCCTTTGGAATAAATATGTCCTACGACGGCGTCGATGGCGTCTTGCTCTGCGGCTGTGTCGAATTCGTTGACGATAATGGCGTTGGCCACCTTGGCCCAAGCGACATTGCCAGAGGAATAGAGATAGACATCTGGCGCAAGGGTCAGCCCGTAGGTCTCGTTCAAGGCAGCCAGTTGCTCTTGGCCCGAGCCATCAAAGCTGTCGGAGAGGCTGGCGGAGCCATAGTTCAAACCCATCTGGACGAGCACATCTGTTTCGGTGAACAGCTCTGCATTCGGGTGGGCTGTCATCTCTTCGTTGACGATGACGGCCATGTCTGCGGCCAGACGTCCGTATTCGAACGAGTTCATCTCACCGCTGCCCCAGTATTCGCTCCCGAGCTCAATGGCCTGCAAATCCGGCGAACCGAATTTTCCGTCGAACAGATCGCGCAGAAATCCGCGGAGCGTTTCCTCGTCAATGTCCGGCAGACGGTTGCCGTGAGCGTCGACCTCTTCGCCGATAAATATACGCGTGGGAAGAACCAGTGTCATTCCAAGCCCCTGAGTCTCGGCAAAGCCAAAGATCTCGCTGATGGGCATGATCTCGACCTTTTCGCCGGTCGTGTGGCTGGTCGCGATCGCGCTGTCGGGGTTGGTGAGGCTAAAGTGATCTTCGGTCAGACTGCCGCCGGGATAGCGGAGGTGATCCACCGAGAGGTGGTCGACGACATCATCAAAGGTGCCGTCCTCGCCAATGCGATCCCGAAGACCCAGAACATTCGCGCCAAAATGCGCCTCAGAATAGGTCTCGTCGGATAATGATTTCGCCTTGAGCTGAAAACTCATGGTGACTTCCTCCAACTGTCAGATGTCAGCGGACGTGAGGCAAATTCCCGGTTGCCTCGCACAATCTGCGCGGGACACGCGTCAGCCTTTTGACCCGTCAGATTTAGTCAAAACGTGGAAAATGGACTATTATCCGGGGGGATAGCCTATTCAGAGGAATAGGTCGGCCCGGCGCGAACAGACTTTTGTTCCGGTTTGGGTTGTGGATTGACATGGGCCTAAGGGTATTGGAAGCGTTCACGTCAGAAATCCGCACGTGTGGCCCTCAGCCACAGATGTCTTGTCCTGTGGGTGGTTGGGTGAGTTTGCGCCTGGGGCCAGACTTGTCCCCGTCAATGCGGCCTTTACGGTCTGGCTTGCGAATCGTGCTGCGCTGTCGCAGGGGTGACATATGAGAAAATCTGTCATCCTGAACGATTTTGAAGGTGTCTGGCTGATCGAGCGGGATATCCGGCATGCGGATGGCACGACAGCGCAGTTCACGGGGCGCGCGGTCTGGCGGCCTGATGCAGCAGGGGCTCTGGCCTATCACGAGTCCGGGCAGATGCTGCTTGCCAGTGGTCTGCGTTTCGAAGGCGAGCGCCGCTATGTCTGGACCCACGACCTCTCGGTTTGGTTCGCGGATGGCCGGTTTTTTCATAGCGTGCCCGCATCGGGGGGAGACACCCGGCATTGGTGCGACCCGGATCAGTATGAGGGACATTATGATTTTACCGAATGGCCCGCGTTCAGGGTCACGTGGCACGTGCGTGGGCCGCGCAAGGATTACCGGATGGTGACGCGCTATCGCCGGTCGGATGATTTAGCGGATGCAGCCCATGGGGTGCTTGGCTAAAGTCCTGCCATGACAGAGATTCTCCAGACCCGACTGCCCTATGATCCGGAAGGGCCACATGCCTTGCCGGGGATTTCTCCGCTCGACATGGCCGATTGGCTTTTGGTTGATGAGGCCTTCTCGGGCCAAATGGCAGAACGGGCGCGTTTGCTCGCCGCCGCGCGCGCAGAGGTGCTCGCGGTCACTGAAGGGGCTGATCCTGCCGCGTCGGAGCTATTGCAGTTTGTGTTGGACTGGCTGGGTCAATATGCTCAAGGCTACGAGATTTCTGCACAGCATGTGCGCCGCCCGGATGGCGTGGTGGTGCCGATTGATCGCCGCGACCCGATGGGCACGCTGGGGCATCTGGTGCAAGAGGATCTGTGCATCATGGAGCGGCGTGGCGATGAGCATGTGCTCACGGCGGCGGTGCTGTGCTTTCCGGCGAGTTGGCATTTGGCGGATAAGATTGGCCGTCCGTTGACGGCAATTCATGTGCCGGTCAAGGCCTATGATGAGGGGCTCGCGCGTCGGGTTCAACGGCTCTTTGACGGGGTGCAAGCCGGGCGACCGCTCTGGCGGTTTAACGCGCTGCGCTATGCCGATGCGACGTTGCATCAGCCACGGGCGCGTGTGCAGCCCAGTGCCAGTGCCGATTACCCCTATTTGCGCAGTGAGCGGCAATGCGTGTTGCGGCTTCCTGCAACGCGGGCCTGCGTGTTTTCGATTCACACCTACATCCTGTCCCGCCGCACGGTCGAGGTGTGACGGCGCAGGCGCGGCGCGCGGGGGCTGCCCTTGGGTGTTGTCTAGCTGAAGAGCGGCTGCGCCTCGCGTAGGGTGGTATACGTCAGCAGTGCCGCGCCGAGGGGGGGCACATGCAGGAAGAGAGTGAGGCCAAAGGTTATAATCGTCAGCCGCATGGGAACCGAGACACCGGGAAGGGCCAACTGAGCCTCTTCGGCCTCGGGAGGAGTGCGGTCTGGCTTCGGCCTGAGTTCTGTCTCAGGGTCTTCGCGTTTGCGCCTGACCGGAGATTTCCCCACACCATGGGCTGGACGGCGTGTGCGGGCGGCATCGCCCGCGCAGCCCGCCAGCAGCTCGAAGGTCATGTCAAGAAGGGTGCTTCCAACGGGGCGGTTGGCCGCCCCATGCAGAACCGCGTCAAACGGCAGATAGCTGCGCACCCGCTCGACCAGCCGTCGCGTCAGCATCTCATAGGCTTCGGGGTCAAGATGACCGTCGCGCTTGGTGTTGCGCGGACCGACTGCCAGCACCAGATAGCTCGGCCGGTCCTCGGTCGCGGCAGGTAGCCAGCCGAGCGCTATGCGCACGGCGTCCCGGTCGATCAGCGCGATGTCTTCGCCATCCCACGTCAAGCGGCGCAGCTGCGGCGCAAGGCGTTGGGATGCGATGTCAAATTCCTCGACAATGTCCGGAAAGGCCATTTCCGGCGGGTCGAAAAATTCCAATGCGGCAATCTGGCCGAAACTCTGTCTGCTCATTTCATGCCCCGTTCTTGAGAGGGTTCAGATGAAACCGGACATACTTGGCACGTTTACAGTGAGAGAGGGGAGAGCGCGACAGCGCGTCACCCGCCATCAATTTGCGCTGCCATGAGGGCAATCGCCTGTTGGTAGACACTTGCAGCGTTCCATTGTTGGATGACTGCGAAATTGGGTTGGCCTTCCTGATATCCCTGACCGGGTTGCCAGCCCTTTTGGCGCAGGAAATTGGCCGTGGAGGCCAGCGCGTCGGTGAGGTTGTAGAAATCAACCCGGCCATCGCCGTTGGCGTCGACACCGTAGCGTAGCGCATTGCCCGGCAAAAACTGTGTGTGACCGAGTTCGCCGTGTTTCGCCCCTTTGGTCTGAGCCGTGATCGCGCCCTGATCAACGAGCTGTAGCGCGCCAAGGGCATGCGGTCGAAAAAAGTCCGAACGTCGGCAATCATAGGTCAGCGTCACGATCGCCGCGACCACGGCACTATCGCCCATAAAGCCGCCAAAACCGGTTTCCATCCCATGAATGGCAATCAGAACACCGGCTGGCACGCCATATTGCCGTTCCAGCGCGTCGTAAAAGGCGGCGTCATTCACGCGTCGTTTGCGGCCCTGTGCCACAATGGTCGGACCGCCACGCACCTGCAGGAACTTCTCAAGACTGTACTTGAAACTCTTCTGGTTGCGATCGGCCGCGATGGTACTGCTGGCATATTGTGAGCTTGCCAATGCGTCGAGACCGCGTTGCCCCACGCCTTCGGCGGCGGCTTCTCTGGCAAAGGCAGCCTTCCATGCGGAAAACCCGTCAGCGCTGTTGCCGCAAGGCGCCGCCGCTGCACCGGTCGCGGCAAGGCTCAGCCAAAGACCAAGTGCCATAGGCCGCAGTCGGCGGTTATCAGTGTTCAACATTACAAATCTCCCGTAAAACAGCTTTCGGGTAGAGTGTAACGCCCCCCACGCGCACCACAAGAGCGGCGCTGGTGGGAATTTACGCTGATGCGTCATCCCAGCAGATCCTGCACCGCTTGGAGCGCCTGTGCCGTTGCTCCATGCGCCTGCAACGTAAGAAAAAAGCCGCTCAGGGCCGCTGCCTGCGAGGCCAAGCGCAGGTTCTCGCCGCGTAGCAGGTTAACGACAGCGAGGGCCGCCGCCACGGGCAACGCAAAAAGGGCCAGGGTGATCGTCATCATCCAGACTGCCAAACGCAAAGGTGCCGTGCTTTCGCGGACCCCGTCTGCCGTAGGATTGTCGGCTTCGTTATGCTCCAACGTCTCGCGGAATAGGGACCGGAGCGCCCCCGTTACGTGGGCATCCGGATCGTTGTGCTGCTCAGATACAAACCGAGCGTGCAGCGCATGATGGGTGGACTCGATATCTGGGAGTCGGGAGCGGGCGGCTTGCGCCTTTGGATACGGAATGATCTCGGCCTGTGGCACAGCCTCTTCTTCTTCTTGCAAGGTGACCGCTTCGAGAAACTCAGCGTGGCTCAGCAGTGCCAGGGGATGAACCCATTGCACATAGTCCGGGGCGAGTGTGAAATGCAGGGACCGTAGCACATGCGCCATGACCGATAGCGCCAGCTCTGCATTGGGCGGGGCTTCGGGATCAATCTGGGACAGGCTGAGTGCCAGAAAATGCTCAACCCTTTGATCAAGCCTGACAACCTTGTGGTCTGGCTTGATTTCAATTCTGAGGATGTAGTTATCGGAGTGCAGATGTGCCGTGCTGTCAGACAGCACGCGCAGCCCTGTTGTCTGCTCGTCCAACCAGTCCAATGTCATACTGATCCGGTTTCCGATCCGGACAATGTCGAAGGTTCTCGTACCGAGAAATACTAGCCCTGCCGTAACCCTGTGAGTGGAATTGGCCATGGGATTTTCCATTGTCAACGTTGTGATTGATCCCGTTATGACAATCGAAGGAGGAGCTAGTTTGTTTCAAATGAGGATAGATTAGGGCAATTGCTCAAAAATCGTAGCATTGATGCCAATCACGCAACGGTGATCTGGGTGTGAAGAAGGGCACCCCGATTGGGGTGCCCCTGATCTTTTGCAAAGGCCTGATGGCTCAGCAGCTGTAATACATGCCGAATTCGACCGGGTGAGGCGTGTGCTCGTATTTGTGGACCTCGTCAAACTTGAGGGCAATGTATGCCTCGATCTGATCCTTGGTGAACACGTCGCCAGCCAGCAGGAAGTCATGGTCCGCCGCGAGACAATCCAGCGCTTCGCGCAGGCTACCGCAGACGGTCGGGATGTCCTTGAGCTCTTCGGCGGGCAGGTCATAGAGGTTCTTGTCCATGGCCTCGCCCGGGTCGATCTTGGACTTGATACCATCCAGACCGGCCATCAGCAGAGCCGAGAACGCCAGATAGGGGTTTGCGCTAGGGTCGGGGAAACGGGCCTCGACGCGCTTGGCCTTGGGGCTCTCTGTCCACGGAATACGCACGCAGCCCGAGCGGTTGCGGGCCGAATAGGCGCGCAGAACGGGAGCCTCGAAGCCGGGGATCAACCGCTTGTAGCTGTTGGTGCCGGGGTTGGTGAAGGCGTTCAGCGTCTTGGCATGTTTGAGAATGCCACCGATGAAATAAAGCGCCTCTTGGCTGAGGTCGGCATATTTGTCACCGGCAAAGAGCGGCTTGCCGTCTTTCCAGATCGACATATTCACGTGCATGCCCGACCCGTTGTCGCCATAGATCGGCTTTGGCATGAAGGTAGCCGACTTGCCATAGGCATGTGCGACGTTGTGAATGATGTATTTGTACTTTTGGATTTCGTCGGCCTGCTTGGTCAGCGTGCCGAAAATCAGGCCCAATTCGTGCTGGCAGCTTGCAACTTCGTGGTGATGCTTGTCCACCTTCATGCCAATGCGCTTCATGGTCGAGAGCATCTCGGCGCGCAGGTCTTGGGCGTCGTCAACCGGGTTCACCGGGAAATAACCACCCTTGAGGCCGGGACGATGGCCGGTGTTGCCCATCTCGTATTCGGTGTCGCTGTTCCAGGACGCGTCAACGGCGTCGACCTGATAGGAGACCTTGTTGATGGTGTTCGAGAAACGGACATCATCAAAGATGAAAAACTCCGCTTCGGGACCGAAATAGGCCACATCGCCGATGCCGGAGGATTTGAGATAGGCCTCGGCCTTTTCCGCCGTGCCGCGCGGGTCGCGGTCATAGGATTCGCCGGTATCTGGCTCAACCACGGAACAATGAATGCAAAGAGTCTTTTCCGCGTAGAACGGATCGACATAGGCGCTTTCAGTGTCGGGCATCAGCTTCATGTCGGAGGCTTCGATCGACTTCCAGCCGGCAATCGACGAGCCGTCGAACATAAAGCCTTCTTCGAGGAAATCTTCATCGACCAAATCGGCGACCACGGTCACATGCTGCAGCTTGCCACGCACGTCTGTGAAGCGGATGTCGACATAGTCGATATCCTCGTCTTTGATCAGCTTGAGAACTGCGTCGTTGCTCATTCTCTTGTCCTTTTCTTGTTGGAGTAGATATCAGAGCGCGTCTGAACCGGATTCACCGGTACGGATGCGAATGGCTTGTTCGACGGGGCTGACAAATATCTTGCCGTCGCCAATTTTGTCTGTTTTGGCCGCGTCGATGATTGCTGCGATGGCCGCGTCCACCTGATCGTCATCGAGCACGACGTCGATTTTCACCTTAGGCAGGAAATCAACCACGTATTCAGCGCCGCGATAAAGCTCCGTATGGCCCTTCTGGCGGCCAAACCCCTTGACCTCGATGACCGAAAGGCCCTGAATGCCAGCTTCCTGAAGCGCCTCCTTCACCTCGTCGAGTTTGAAGGGCTTGATGATCGCTTCGATCTTTTTCATCGGCTGGGGCCTCCCGCGGTTACGTTTCGGAACGTGCAGACCACTTCTCAGCGGGGGCCTCAATCGGTTACGCTCTGAGATGTGGGCAATCCCGGCGCGAAGGGTAAGTGTTGCCTAAATAATAGGCGATTAGGTGTAAAATTCAGCGAAATTGAATCGCGAAACGGCTGGTAAGGGGCGGAACATGGTGAACCTTCTGACATCCGCGCAAATGCGTGCTCTCGAACAGGCGGCGATTGAGTCGGGCGCTGCCTCCGGGCGTGACCTGATGGAGCGTGCCGGACGAGGATTTGTTGCGGCGGTCTTTGAGACGTGGCCGGATTTGGAGCGCGCACCGCACAGGGCGGTCGTGGTCTGTGGGCCGGGCAACAATGGCGGCGATGGGTTTGTGATCGCCCGCCTGCTGCACGATTGGGGCTGGCAGGTTGCAGTGCATTCATTGGGGACTGCAGACCGCTTGCCGCCTGATGCGCGGATCAACTATGATCGCTGGTGCGAGATTGGGGTGGTTTCGCCATTGGAAGCGGCAGGGGGGATCGAAGCGGATCTGCATGTTGATGCGCTCTTTGGGATCGGACTGATCCGACCGCTCGAAGGGGTGGCGTTGGACTGGGCGCTCTGCCCGCGCAGTGGCAGGGTTGCGGCGGTTGATCTGCCCTCGGGCCTGTGTTCCGACAGTGGGCGGGTTCTAGGCGCGGGGGCTGTCCATGCCGATCTGACCGTCACCTTTCACGGTGCGAAAGCTGGCCATCATCTGGCGGAGGGTCCAGCGCATTGCGGACGGCTGGTTCGTGCCGAGATCGGTTTGCGCGTTTGTTCGGTTGAGGGAGCGGTCAGGCTGATCGAGACGCCTGCGCCGGAGATGCTCAACAAGACGGGCAGCGCACACAAATACTCCAATGGCCACGCGTTGGTTCTGACCGGCGGGGCAGGGCGCACGGGGGCTGCGCGTTTGGCGGCGCGCGCTGCACTGCGCATCGGGGCCGGGGTGGTGACCTTGGGCGCACCACCCGCCGCACTGATGGAGGTCGCCTGTCAGATTACGGCAGTGATGGTGCGGCGGATCGGGACGGGCGATGATCTGGCCGAGATGATTGAAGACCCCCGGATTACGGCAGTCTGCCTTGGGCCGGGGTTGGGCGGGCGTCGCGCGTGTGAGTTGGTTCCGGCGGTCGTGGGAGCGGGGCGCAAACTGGCTGTTCTGCTGGATGCGGATGCGCTGTCGGCCTTTGAGGATGGGCCGGAGGCTCTCTTTGCCATGCTGCATCCGGCGTGTGTTCTGACGCCGCATGCCGGAGAATTTGCGCGACTCTTTCCGGACATCGCTGAAAATCTGGCCGCGCCCCCCCTAAACGGGCCGGTCTATTCCAAGGTGGATGCAACGCGTGCGGCGGCCAAGCGGGCAGGCTGTGTGGTGCTTTACAAAGGCTCCGATACGGTGATTGCCGATCCGCAGGGCCGATGTGCGGTCAGTTCCACCCATTACGACAACGCAGCCCCCTGGTTGGCGACGGCCGGATCAGGCGACGTGCTGGCGGGTTTCATCACGGGTCTCATGGCGCGCGGTTTCGACCCGATGCAGGCCGCAGAAATGGGCACATGGCTTCATGCGGCCTGCGCCCGAAGCTATGGCCCCGGGCTGATCGCCGAAGATTTACCCGAGGAGTTACCCAAGGTCTTGCGTGCGCTGGTCGATTAGGCGGCGCGGGCGTCGAGACGCATTTCGGGGCTGCTGGCCAATTCCAATCCATCGACATAGAGGATGTGGGGCACGGCAAAGTCGAGCACGAAGAGGGTCATATCCTGCGCCGGTTCCAAGGTTACAAATTCGCCATCCACCAGACGTTCAGCGGGCACTAGAACCTGTGCATCACCAAAGAGCGCCTTTGCACGCCAGTCACGCACGAGCATTGGTTGGTCCGCCGGCAAGGTCACATCCTGTTCCGGCCGTGTATGCCCAAGGGACCCGGCCATGATCCGTACCGCAGGGGTGCGCCGCGTATGCCGGGCGATGCCAGTGAGAACCGCCGTACCGCTGTCACGGGTAATGACACGGTCGCCCACCCGAAGATCGGCCACCCGACGTTCGCCGTCGAGGGTAAGAATGATGCTGTCGGCCCAAAGGCCGCAGACGTCCACAGGGGGCAAGACGGTCAACCCGCCGTCTGTCCGCCCGACCGTTTTCGGTTTCATGGCGTGTCTCGCTTGTTATCTGCCTCAAGATTACAAACACAATATGGCAAGATTGGGTTAATGTCCTACGTTTTTTTCGCCATGATCCGGCGATCAGCGCCTGAATTTTCCGCTCGCATCTATCCCAACGCTTTGCTAGAGACCGCGCCAGCGACCGGCAACGGGACGCGGATGATGCGGGTGTGGCGGAATTGGTAGACGCACCAGATTTAGGTTCTGGCGACTTAGTCGTGGGGGTTCGAGTCCCTTCACCCGCACCAGACACACGGCAGGTCGGACCATGCCGGATTTCACTTGCAGGTTTGTGGGTGCCTCAATAGAACACGCGTGATTTTGACCGCCGCGGACGCCTCCGCGGCCCGATGCATATGAGAGGACGAACATGCAGGTCACCGAGACCCTGAATGAAGGGCTTAAGCGCGGCTACAAGATGACCTTGTCGGCCAAGGATCTGGACGAGAAGGTGAATGCCAAGCTCAAGGAAGCTCAGCCCGATATCGAGTTGAAAGGCTTTCGCAAGGGCAAGGTGCCGCTGCCGCTGCTCAAGAAGCAGTTTGGTCAGCGCGTGCTGGGCGAAGCCATGCAAGAGAGCGTCGATGACGCGATGAAGGCCCATTTCGAGGCCAAGGGCGAGCGTCCCGCGTTCGAGCCTGACGTCAAGATGGCCAATCAGGAATGGAAAGAGGGCGACGATGTCGAGATCGAGCTGAGCTACGAGGCTCTGCCCGCGATTCCCGAGGTTGATCTCAAGTCGCTCAAGCTGGAGCGTCTGGTCGCCAAGGCTGATGATGCCGCAGTCGATGAGGCGCTCAAGAACCTCGCCGAGAATGCGCAGGATTTCAAGGATCGCAAGAAGGGCACCAAAGCCAAGGACGGCGATCAGGTCGTGATCGACTTTGTGGGCAAGGTCGATGGCGAGCCGTTCGACGGCGGAAGTGCCGAGGATTACCCGCTGGTCTTGGGCTCGGGCAGCTTTATTCCCGGCTTTGAAGAACAGCTCGTTGGCGTCAAGGTCGAGGAAGAAAAGGCTGTCACGGTCACGTTCCCCGAAGCCTATCAGGCTGCGCATCTGGCGGGCAAGGAAGCAGTGTTCGATTGCACGATCAAGTCTGTGCGAGAGCCTGTCGCAGCTGAAATCAATGACGAATTGGCGCAGAAGTACGGCGCGGAAGATCTGGCCGCGCTCAAGACGCAAATCGGTGAGCGGCTGGAAATGGAGTATTCCGGGGCAGCCCGCGCGATCCTCAAGCGTCATGTGCTGGATCAGCTGGATGAGAAGGTCAGCTTCGAGCTTCCGCCGAGCATGGTCGAAACCGAGGCCAAGCAGATCGCGCATCAGCTCTGGCACGAGGAGAATCCTGATGTTCACGGCCACGATCACCCCGAGATCGACGTGACCGACGAGCACAACAAGCTGGCCGAGCGCCGCGTGCGTCTGGGTTTGTTGTTGGCGGATCTTGGGCAAAAGGCCGAAGTGCAGGTTTCAGATGCCGAGATGACCCAAGCGGTGATGAACCAAGCGCGTCAGTATCCGGGCCATGAGCGGGAATTCTTTGAATTCGTGCAGAAGAACCCGCAGATGCGGCAGCAGCTGCGCGCGCCGATCTTTGAGGACAAAGTCATCGACTATGTGGTTGAACTTGCCGATGTGACCGACAAGGAACTGTCCAAAGAAGAATTGGAAAAGGCCATCGAGACCATGAACGACGAGTGATCGTTGATACCATGTCCTGAATAATGAAGGGCCGCCCCGGGGAGAAGTGGGGCGGCCCTTTTCGTTCGAGCGCAAGTGATGCGGCGATAGTGCCAATCGCCGGTCAGGATAGCGTGCCCCTGGGGGTCAGGCTCGCATGTCCATGCGCGAACGAATCTTATCCTCAAGGGCTGCCTTGAGGCGCAGAGCGGCGAGCCGCTCCTTGTCGGTGGTGGCTGCTGAAATCTGCTCGTCGCAATAGTCTTCGAGCGGTGATTTCGGTTTCACATGCGCAGCGATTGCCGGCAGGGCAAGCGCTGCGTCATCGGTGATAAAAACATCCCCTTCAACTCCGCCAAACTCGCGGATGCGGTTGATGCGTTCATCGGTGCAATCCAGCAGGGCGGCGAGGGCGGGCACCTTACCCATATCGGCAATCTTGCCAACATAGTCATAAGGTGCATTGCCCGAACGTTTCAGGACACGGTCCATGACGGGGTCGATCACCGTCACGATGTCACTGACACCGGCACGCTTGGCTGCCTCGAGCGAGGCAATCATCAGTTCGCAGGTGGCGTAGGACACCGAGTTGCGGTCACGCCCGCGCCCCAAACGGCGGGTGTCGACGCAAAACCGGGTGGATTCCCACAGGGTCGCACTTCGCAGCGGTGGCTCGCCATTGAGAATATCGGAAAACACATCCGAGAGCATATGTGGCCCGGTTGTCTGAAGGGCGCGCACGCAAGAAACTACGTTCCCCTCGTCGTCAAGGCCAACGGCATAGGCCGGATTGAGATCGTCGAAGAGGTCGCGTTCACGTCCGTCTTTGACGTCGACCTGCCAGCCCAGACGGTCCCCAAATACCCGTGCGCGCAGTTTGAACATCTCATCCAGCACATGACCGAATCGGTCTTTGTTTATAGCGTCAATTACCAAGATCATCTTTGTTTCTCCCCAAAAGATGCGTGTTCCGTGTGAGTGGTGGCTTTCGCAATTCCAAGGTTAGTAAAATCCACGCGCTATACCATTGGGGAAATCCCGTACTGCCGTGCACGTTCACACACCAAAGCGTGATTATCGTCTTGGAAAAGTTAAAAATTTCTGGAGTTCGATCATAACCTGCACGAAGTCAGCGCGGATAAATCAACCCAAGGTTGATAGCGCGGCCAATGGCCTGCGGAGTCGTCAGCGCATTCAGTTTTTGTCGGGCAGAGCGCAGGTGCACTTCGACCGTGCGGTGAGAGATCGACAGGATGTCGCCGATGTCCTGTTGGGATTTCCCTGCAGCCGTCCATTGCAGGATCTCGATCTCGCGGGTCGACAGGGACGGAGAGTTGAGCATGCGGGTCAGGGGATCGGCTTGGATCACCATGTCATGCATATGCACTGCGGCCGATTGTAGATCCCCGATGATCTCGGAAATAAGGAGATGCCATTCGCGGTCGGAACAATCGCGGTTGATGCTCAGGCCGCCGACATCGCCGTAGGGACCATGTATTGGAATCGTCAGGCCTCGGTCGCTAATTCCAAAGTCGCGCGCGTCCCGAAAGATCGTCTGGAACTCTGCCCCGCGTTCCAGTCGGTGCCAATCCACGGGCGCTATGCTGTGCCGCGCCTTGAGCAAGGTCGGATCAATCTCATAATACTTGTTCTGAAGGTAATGGGCCGTCCAATCCTCGCCATAGGTCATATGGCCGTGAGACGCACCACTGATCGGATTCATACCTGCGTAGGCGACATGATCGAGTTCAAATCGGTCACGCAAATCGTCGAGAAACTGTCGGAAAGGATTCGTCTGAGCCATCTAGCGCGCCTCTTCGATCATCTTCGAAGGGCGTGTCGCAAGTGCAATGGATAGAAATGCCGTGTCCCCTGAGCGAACCGTAGATTGGCGACGAGTCAGACAAGCGACATTTGCCCGAGCCAACCGGATGTTCGTCGTCGAAATGAAATGTGTGTTTTCCATGTCAAGGCAGGCCCAAGTGCTATCGTGGCAGTAATGCCGACTATCCCGCACATTGCAGAGACGACCCGGCGGGGCGTTTACGGCGTTTGAACCACACGGACTACAGAAAAAATAACACTAGACGCGAGACTATCATTGAGTGGCGCGTTTTGTCGACAGTCTTGTCAATAGCGTATGCCGCACAGCAGGCTGTGCGGCATTGCTTTGGAAACAAACGCTGATATCAGGCGTTATTGTCGTCGTCGTTGCGACGATTCGAATAATCGTCTTCGTCGCCAGCGGCGCCACCGATGTCATCGAACAACTCGGCAATCTCGAAGTCGGCAGCCTGATCGGCCTCGGCGGCGGCATCCTGGATGCTCTTGCCGGAGGCTTGCAGGGCCGCTTCCTCGACCGAGCGGGCGACGTTCAACTGGATCGTCGCCACGACTTCGGGGTGCAGCGTGACAAGCACGTCATGCAGACCGAGGTCTTTGATCGGACGGGTCAGGGCAACCTGCTTGCGTTCGACGGTAAAGCCGTTCTCGGTTGCGGCCTCAGCCGCATCGCGGGTGCTGACCGAGCCGTAGAGCGCACCGCTGTCAGAGGCCTGGCGGATGACGATGAACTGCTGACCATTCAGCTTGTCCGCCATTGCTTCGGCTTCTTTGCGGGTCTCGAGGTTTTGCGCCTCAAGCTGGGCCTTGCGGCTTGCGAAATCGGAAATGTTCTTTTCCGACGCCGACAGCGCCTTGCCCTGCGGCAGCAGGTAGTTGCGGGCAAAGCCGGGCTTGACGTCGACCACGTCGCCCATCTGGCCAAGCTTGGCTACGCGTTCAAGAAGGATCACTTGCATCTGAGGTCTCCTTATTTCACGGCATAGGGCAGAAGGGCGAGGAAACGGGCACGCTTGATGGCGCGCGCGAGTTCACGCTGCTTCTTGGCCGAAACGGCGGTGATGCGCGACGGGACGATCTTGCCGCGTTCGGAAATGTAGCGTTGCAGCAGGCGCGTGTCCTTGTAGTCGATCTTGGGCGCGCTATCGCCCGAGAACGGACAAACCTTGCGACGGCGGAAAAACGGTTTGGTAGCCATGATTTATATTCCTTTGCTCAGGTGACGGATCAGCGACGCTCGCGGCGTTCGCCGCGGTCAGCCCGATCCCCACGATCACCCCGGTCGCCGCGGTCACCACGATCTCCGCGGTCGCCCCGGTCACCACGATCTCCGCGGTCGCCACGATCACTGCGCTCATCGCGCTTTTGCATCTGGACGGACGGACCCTCTTCATGGGCATCCACCTTGATGGTGAGGACACGCATAACATCGTCATGCAGACGCATCAGGCGTTCCATCTCCTGGACCGCACTCGAGGGTGCATCGGTCTTGAGAAAGGCATAATGGCCTTTGCGGTTCTTGTTGATCTTGTAGGCCATCGTCTTGACGCCCCAATACTCGTGCTCGACGAGTGTGCCGCCATTGTCGGTCAGCACGGCCCCAAAATGTTCGATAAGGCCTTCAGCCTGCGCGCTGGACAGGTCCTGACGCGCGATCATCACATGCTCATAAAGCGGCATGTTCACTCCATTTCTATCAAGGCGCATTTCATAGGACGGGCTTTGGATCTTTCGCGTCCCATCCACGAGAGACTGCGCGGTTCATAACGATTGCGAAAGATTGGGTGCGTATACATCGCCCCAGAGAGCGGCGCAAGCCGCATTGATCCGGCCCGCAGATTGCCTTTGGTCTGCCGCAATCTGGGCGTTTTTGGCAGGCAAGTTTCAGGCAGGTTTGAGGTGTTCGAGGAAATAGGGAGTATGACGATGGTTGCCTTGCCGGATTTTGAGCGTGAGTTCACCCATGCGCCGCTCGACTACCACGAGACGGCGTCTGCCCAACAGGCAGAGGCGTCGGCCTTTGATCTTGGCCGGGCAACACAGGTGCTCTGCGGCAGCGCCTTGGTCTGCTCTTCCCTGGGACTCTGGCTTGTCTCGATGGGCGCACAGGACGCGGCGATGATGATGATCAAGCTGCTGTTTTCAGTGACCCTCCTCTTTGCAGGTCTGATGTGCCTCAGCCGGCGGCATCCCGAACAAACAGAGCCAGATATTCAGGTTGATGTCATGAACCGGCGGCTGCATGTGATCGCCCCGCTTGCGGGCGGACGTGCGGCGCGGGTCGCGGTGCATGATCTGGACACTCTGAGCGAACTCTCGATGCGTGATCGGGTTTTGACGGCCCGCGATGCCACGGGTCGACAGATTGTCGCAATGAAAATCGAGGATCGGGCAACCGCACGTGCGCTGCGCCGTGCCTTGGGATTTGCCGCCTGACCAAAGGTGTCGCCGGCAGGTGTTCGCCAATCCACAGACGCTGTTTGAAACTACGGGATTGTGATTTGAACCCAGAGCGCCAAATGTGAACAGGTAAGTCACATTTCACCCTCTGGAGGTTTCCAATGAAGAATATCCTGCTCGCTGCGGCACTTGCCGTCACTGCAACAGGTGCCGTTGCCGCGCCCGAGAAATACGAGCTGGACCCCAGCCACAGCCAAGTTTTGTTCTCCTATAACCACCTTGGTTTTTCCACCACCCACGGCATGTTCTCTGGGTTTGAAGGCGAGATCATGTTTGACGCCGAAGATCCCGCCGCCTCTTCGGTCAGCGTGTCGATGCCTGTGATGTCCATGCTCACGGGTTGGGAAAAGCGCGAAGAGCATTTCATGTCCGAGGATTTCTTTGGCGCGAGCGAGGGGGACATGGTCACCTTTACCTCGACCGGCATCGAGGTCACGGGCGACACCACCGCCAAGATCACCGGTGATCTGACCATGAACGGTGTCACGAAGTCCGTGGTGCTGGATACAAACCTCAATCAAAAGGCCGAGTTGCACCCGATGAACAACAAGCCGTGGCTGGGGTTCGACGCCACCACAACCCTGTTGCGCTCGGATTTCGGGGTGGACAAGTTCACGCCCTTCGTCAGCGACGAGGTTGAGGTTCGGATTTCGGTTGAGGCGGGCAAGGCCGAATAAGCCGCAAGCAGAAACGAATGAGGGCCGTCCGCCAGTGGCAGGCGGCCCTTGTTGTCTCTTGGATCAGGTGCCGTAGGCGCGATTGTGGCCCATCACATCCTCGGCGGCCAACACCAGCGCATCGGTGATCAGGTCAAGATCGGACCGGGTCAGGCGCGCGGGCAGGCGGGTGTCGCAGGCACGCATCAGCATCGCCCGCGTTTTCGGCAGGACAGGTGCCTCACCCGGCAGGAATTGCCAGTTCCAAAAGGCGCGCGCATTGTCGGTGCTCAGGCCAAACACCTGCACCTTGACGCCGCGCCCTGCCGCCGCTTGGGCAAAGGCGCGGGTCTCGTTTTCGGTCATCCCCACCAGATTGAACTGGATCGAATCCGGGGCACGCTCTTCGGGGGGCAGCTTGGCCGGAACGCTCATCCACGGCGAGGCATCGAGCCGCGCCGCGACATAATCATGGTTTGCACGTCCGTCGCGCACCCGCCGCGCCACTTCGGGCAGTTGCGGGCGGATGATCGCCGCCGACAGGTTGTTGAGCCGCAGATTGTATAGCGGCAGTTGGTTCTGCGCGCGGGCAAACGCCGCCTCAAGGGCAGCATCGGGGGCTGTCAGATGTTTGGCCCAGTTGTGTTCATAGGCACCGGACATGATCACCGCGCGGGCAATCAGATCGGCGTCGTCGCTGACCATGATACCGCCTTCACCGGCATTGACCAGCTTGTAAGACTGAAAGCTGAAACAGCCGATTTGCCCAATGGTGCCGATATTTCGCCCGGCCCAAGTGGTGCCAAGAGAATGCGCGGCATCCTCGATCACCGGAATGCCGCGCGACATGCAGAGCGCCATGATGGCATCCATATCCGATGTATGGCCGCGCATATGGCTGATGATGACCGCTTGCACCGTGTCCAGCCGCTTCTCGAAATCCGCCAGATCAATCCGGTAATTCTCGCCCACCTCACAGAGGACGGGCACACAATCGGCATGCAGGACCGACGAGGGCACGGCGGCAAAGGTAAAGCCGGGGATCAGCACCCTTGCATCGCGCGGCAGGCCAAGCGCCTTGAGCGACAGAAAAAGCGCAGCAGAGCAAGAGGAAACGGCAAGCGCGTATTTCGAGCCGAGTAAGTCCGCGAACTCACGCTCGAGCAGCGTCACGGGGGCGTTGTCCGGCGCGGTATAACGAAACAGATCGCCTGATTGCAGCATCCGGTCGATTTCGGCACGGGCGGCCTCGGGGATGGGTTCCGCATCATAGACATTGGGTGCAAGTGCCATGTTTTCGGATTTCCTGAAGTTATGTTTCGGCTTTTCAGAACACATAGGCCTGAATTGTGACAATTTGTCAAAGAAAACCGGGTTGTTTTAAGGAAGTGGGTGACATCCCGCGCATCGTCTGAAGGTCAGAGGCCCAGCCGGTCCCGCAGCGAGAACCAAGTCATCGCCAATACCAGAAGCGGATTACGCAGAGCGGTGCCGCCGGGAAAGGCTGGGGCTGGCACGCGCGCCATGCACTCAAAACCAGCAGCCTGACCGCGCACCGCCTCTGCCATCAATCGTCCGGCGTGGGTGGCCGTACCCACCCCATGCCCGGAATAGCCCGAGGCTGACAGGATATTAGGCGCAAGCCGCACCAGATAAGGCATGCGCCGCATTGTGATCGCCAGCGTGCCACCCCAGGCATAATCAAGCCTAACATCGCGCAAATGCGGGAATATCCCGAGCATCGGCTTGCGCACCGTGGCGCGGATATCCTTGGGAAAGCGGTAGCCATAACTCTCGCCGCCGCCAAAGAGCAGGCGCTTGTCATGGCTGAGGCGAAAATAGTTCACCACGAACTTCGTATCTGCGACCGCGACATCCTGCGTCAAAACGCGGGCTGCGTTATCCCCCAAGGGCTCCGTGGCCACGATGAAATTATTGATCGGCATGACGCGCGCGGCGACCTTGCGTTCGAGGCCGCCGAGATAGCCGTTGCAGGCGAGGATGAGGTGATCCGCCTCAACTGCGCCGGCATCCGTGGCCACACGAACCGTTGCTCCGCGTGTGATATTGTGTACTGCCGATCCTTCGTGGATACGCACGCCCGCCGCCGCCGCCGCGCGCGCAAGGCCAAGCGCATAGGACAGGGGATGCAGATGCGCCGCCCCTCTGTCCAGCGAGCCGCCATGATAGACCGGCGAGGGGCAGAGCGCGGTCAACGCCTCTGCATCCAGCTTTTCGATCTGATCGTACCCGTAGCGCGTGGCCAAATGATCGGCATAGTCATGCTCTGCCGTCATTTCGCGGGCCGAGAAACAGGCATGCGCCACACCGGGTTTCAGGTGGCAGTCGATGCCATGTCGCGCGACCAGCGATTTGACCAGGTCCTTGGCCTCTTCGGCCAAGTGCCAAAGATGCACGGCATCATCCGCGCCCACCAGACGTTCGAGCGCGGTTTGCTCCATCCGCTGGCCGCTGCCCAATTGCCCGCCATTGCGCCCCGAGGCACCAAAGCCCAAACGCTGCGCCTCGAGCAGCACCACATCCAACCCTGCCTCTGCCAGGTGGAGCGCCGCCGAAAGCCCGGTATAGCCTGCGCCCACCACACAGACCTCGGCCCGCGTGCGCCCGCGCAGCGGTGCGAATTCCGGCAGCGGCGCGGTGGTGGCCGCGTACCAGCTTGGTGGATAGGTGCCGCGCCGGTCATTGGAATAGAGCAGGTTCATAGTTTTTCTTGGTGCAAATACTCGTCGGCACGCCCGTGACGCGTGGCTCAGACGTTGAGGAGGAGATGCTCACGCTCCCATGGGCTGATGACCTGGAGGAATTCCTCGTACTCGGTGCGTTTCACGATGGCATAGACGCGGGCGAATTCCGGTCCGAGGATCTCGTGCAGGGCCTTGGCCTCTTCAAACATATCAAGCGCGTCGCCCATGACGTTTGGAATGTCCGGCTCGCCTGAATAGGCGTCACCCTTGAACTGCTTGTCGGGCCACTCCTCGTTGAGGATACCTAAGAGACCACAGGCGAGGCTCGCCGCAATGCCGAGGTAGGGATTGCAATCCATGCCCGCCATGCGGTTCTCGACCCGCCGCGCCTCGGGGCCAGAGAGCGGCACGCGAATGCCGGTGGTGCGGTTGTCGCGGCCCCAAGCGAGGTTTATCGGGGCGGCGTGATCCTTGACATAGCGGCGGTAGGAATTGACATAGGGTGCCAGCACCGCGATTGCCGAAGGCAGATGTTTCTGCAAGCCGCCGATGAAGTGAAAGAAAGCATCGGTCTCGCCGCCCTGTGGTCCGGAAAAGATGTTGCGGCCAGTCTCCATGTCGAGGATCGAGTGGTGAATATGCATGGCGCTGCCCGGCTCGTCGGCAATGGGCTTGGCCATGAAGGTGGCAAAGCAGTCATGGCGCAGCGCTGCCTCGCGAATGAGCCGCTTGAAGTAAAACACCTCATCGGCCAGCTTGATCGGATCGCCATGGCGCAGGTTGATTTCAAGCTGCCCGGCCCCGCCTTCCTGAGTGATCCCGTCGATCTCGAAACCCTGTGCTTCGGCGAAGTCGTAGATATCGTCGATCACCGGACCGAATTCATCCACGGCTGTCATCGAATAGGCCTGACGTGCGGCCGCCGGTCGACCAGAGCGGCCCATCATCGGCTTGATCTCATGCGCCGGGTCGAGATTGCGCGCGACGAGGAAGAATTCCATTTCCGGGGCAACGACAGGCTTCATGCCATGGGCGTGATACATGTCCACCACCCGACGCAAAACGTTGCGCGGGGAAAAGGGGATTGGTGCGCCTTCGCGATCAAAGGCATCGTGGATCACTTGCAGCGTCCAATCGGCGGTCCAAGGTGCCGCGGTTGCGGTGGACATGTCGGGGCGCAGGATCATGTCGCGTTCGATGAACCCACCTTCGCCTGCAGCCTCGCCCCAGTCGCCGGTGATGGTCTGGAAAAAGATCGAATCCGGCAGGTGAAAATACTTTTGCCGAGCGAATTTCGTAGCCGGAACCGCCTTGCCGCGTGCGATGCCGGGCAGGTCGGAAATGATGCACTCGACCTCGTCAAGGCGGCGGTTCTCAAGATAGGCCTGCGCAGAGGCAGGCAGGGAATTGGTCAGGTCACTCAGATCGGCCATGGCTGGCACCTCGTTTGAAAAACTCCGCCATGCGGGCGGCGATTGTGGCATTGGCGGTGGGCTGGTCGAGTTTTGCCACCGCCTCTTTCAGCAGATTGTCAGGCACCACGCCGGGGGCGCGGTGATGGATGAGACGGTCCACCATGGTCGCGGTGAACTCTGGATGGGGTTGGATTGTATAGATCTTGTCGCCGTAAAGCAGAGCGGCATTCTCACAAAAATCGCTTGTGCCGACGACATCGGCCCCCTCCGGCAGTTGGGTCACCTGATCCTGATGCCACGCGTTGAGCGGCAGGCGCTGACCTTCGATGTCGTAGTCGGTGACCCCTACTTGCCAGCCACCTTTGAATTTCTCCACCTTGCCCCCCATGGCCTGCGCGATGATCTGATGGCCAAAGCAGACGCCGACAAGCGGTCGCCCGGCGGCGGCAATGTCACGGATCAACTGTTCCAGCGGCGGTATCCACGGGTGGTCCTCATAGGCCCCGTGTTTCGAGCCGGTGATGAGCCATCCGTCGGCAGCGTCCGGTCCGGTAGGAAATTCTTCATCCACCACGTCGTAATGTTCGAACTCAAAGCCGTGCCCGTCCAGCAACTGCGCGAACATCACCTCGTAATCTCCCAGCTCGTTCAGAACGATGTCGGGGGCGTGGCCGGTTTTCAGGATGCCGATTTTCATGGCGCTCTCTTGATTTGATCAAATTGGGGCGGGGTTGCTGCTTCAGGCTACACCGTTTCGAGATAGGTCTTCCAGTGGTCTTCTTTGGGGATCGGTGCCATATACGCCAGCTCCTGACGTTTGGTCATTACCAGATTGCGGATCAGGTCCGCATGAAAAATCGTGGCAATCATTGGATCGCTTTCGAAAATGTCGATGGCCGCGCCCCAGTCCGGGGCAAGCTGCGGCATCTGGACCTCGTAGGCATTGCCGTTGATGGGCGGCGGCGGGGTCATGCTCTCTTCGATTCCGGTGATGGCGGCGCCGAGGATGGCGGCAAAGCTGAGGTACGGGTTGATATCGCCGCCCGCGACGCGGTGTTCGATCCGGCGCGCCGAGGGGGGGCCGCCGGGGATGCGCACCGCTGTGGTGCGGTTCTCATAGCCCCAGCCCGCGCCGGTCGGGGCATGAGCGCCGGGCACCAGCCTTGCATAACTGTTGGCATGGGGGGCGAAAATCAGTGTTGAGGGCGGCATTGCTGCAAGACAGCCAGCCACAGCGGCACGCAGAATATCCGTGCCCGCCGCGGTTCCATCGTTGAAAACATTGGTGCCTTTCTCGTCCATCACCGAAAAATGCATATGCATGCCGTTGCCGGTGTCATCCTCAAAGGGCTTGGCCATGAATGTGGCAACATAGCCGTGCTGCCGCGCCAATCCCTTGATCAATGTTTTGAAAAGCCATGTGTCATCGGCGGCGCGCAGAGCGTTCTGATGGTGCAGGGTCAATTCGAACTGACCGACGCCAGCCTCGCTGACAGCGGTTTCGACGGGCAGACCCATTTCCAAGCCAGCAACGTAAAGCGCGCTCAGAAAACCGTCGAAGGCATCCATCTGACCGAGCGATAGAATGCCCGGAGCCTTCATCCGGCGGCCATTGCGCGGATCACGTACCGTCTTGAGTTCGTTGCCTTTTCCGTCAACCAATGTGAATTCCAGCTCGGTCGCGGCGTCGACATGCCAGCCACAGGCGGCGTAGCGGTCGAGCACGCTCACCAAGGCGTGACGCGGGTCGCCGGCGAAGGGGGTGCCATCCTCATGGTGCATGACCATGGGCACAAGCCCCTGTGGCACCTCGAGCCATGGCAGGGGAACAGGGCCACGGTCGGTGGGATAGAGCACGCCATCGACATCCCCGGAGTCGAACACCAGCGGCGAGTTTTCGATATCTGCGCCGAAAATATCCAGGTTCAGCGAAGACAGCGGCATGCGCACGCTCCCACTGCGGAGTTTGTCGGCATGGGCGGCAGGAAGCCGCTTGCCGCGCATCCGGCCATTCAGGTCGCAGGCAGCCACGCGGAAGGTCTGGAACTGTGTAAGGTCCATTTGAAGAAAGTCCTGATCGTGATTTGTAACAGCCTAGCCCGGCCTTGGGGGGCTTGCCAAGATAATTTGATCAAAAAATTCGCTGAATGATGAATGGTAAGCTCTGTAAGGTTTGTCAGGTGATTTTGTAAGCTCTTGGGAGCTATTCTGAGAAGTCCTCGGGTCAGGCCCGAGGATGACGGGGGATCAGGGGAGGCTCTGGTGCCAGCGGCTTTCGAGCTTTTCGATGGCGGCGATGCGCTCGGCGGTCTTGGGGTGGCTGAGCAGCCACGCGGGCATCTTGCCGCCTGCGCCGGTGGTCAGCGCCTCGAGTTTTTCGAAGAGCGATTTTTGCGGGCCGGTGCCGATACCCGCCTTGGTCAGCAGGGCGGCGGCATAGGCGTCGGCCTCGTATTCGTCGCCGCGGGAGAGACGGGCGGCGAGAAGGGTGGTGATGCCATTGGCGATCCAGACGCCGAGACCGGGTATGAAGCGCGAAAGGATCATCGCAAGCGCCGTGCGCAGGGCGTTCTGCCCGGAAAAGTCGATCATCCGGCGGCGGGAATGACCCAAGGCGACATGACCCAACTCATGCGCGATGACCGAGGCCATTTCCTGGGCGGTGACCTCATCGGTTTGAAACTTGCGATAAAAGCCGCGCGTGATGAAAATGCGCCCATCGGGCGCGGCAAGGCCATTGACCGGGTCGATCTCGTAGATGTGAACGCGAACGCGGGGCAGGTCGAGGGCGCGGGCGAGGCGGTCGGTCATGGCCTTGAGCCTTGGATCAGCCAATTCGGTCGATTGCGCGTCAAGCTCGCGCGTCGTGCGCCAGACCGAGAAGCGGTACATGGCGAGCGCATAGAGCAGGGCAAGCAGGATCGGGGTGAATTTCAACATGAGAGGAATATGGGGCGGGGTGGGGCGGCTGGCAAGCGACGTATGAGGGATTGGGTGTTCGCAGACTTCACCATCAAGCGATGAGCCGCGCGGATCGTTGGGCCGGGGACTAGCGATGCAAGGTCTGTGGCTGCCACTTTATGCCAGCAAAGACCGTGTGACCTAAACGAGAGGCGCTCGCTCTCAGAATCGCTAGGCCGCGGGACGGCCCAGCGATCCGCGCGGCGGCGCGTACCGCGCCTTGTTCCGCGCGTGGTCTTTGGTGCAGGGGACAGGCGAAAGCCGCCCCTTTCCCGGTGGACGCCGCTTGCCCCCTCGCATAAGTCTGGGCCAATTGCCCAAGACCGGAGCGCGCGCCATGATCCCACAGGTCTATCTCATCCTCTTCCTTGCCATTCTCGCCGAAACAGCCGGCACCACGGCATTGCAGGCCAGCCAGCAGTTCACCCGGTTCTGGCCCTCGGTTCTGGTGGTCATAGCCTATGGTATCAGCTTTTTCCTGTTGGCGCAGACACTCAAGGTGATGCCGGTGGGCGTGGTCTATGCGATCTGGTCAGGGCTGGGTATCGTGTTCATCGCCTGTATCGGTTATGTGATCTTTGGGCAGAAACTGGACTTGCCCGCGATCATCGGGACGGGGATGATCCTTGCGGGGATCGTAGTCATTCAGCTATTCTCGCGAACAGCACCGCATTGAACGTGCAGACAGGGCGGCAAAGGGGCTGGTCAGAACCGCCCCTTGCGGGTAAGGCACCGCCGCAAGACAAGACGAGGCCGCCCATGACTGAGACCATCACCGAGCGTTGCGAGGCCAAGGGGCTGCGCATGACCGATCAGCGCCGCACCATTGCGTCGGTTCTGGAAGGGTCGGACGATCATCCGGATGTCGAAGAACTCTATGCGCGCGCCTCGGGGCGCGATCCGCGGATCTCGATTGCGACGGTCTATCGCACGGTCAAGCTGTTTGAAGAGGCGGGGATTCTCGACAAGCTGGAGTTTGGCGATGGGCGCGCCCGCTATGAAGATGCCGAGCGTGACCATCACGATCATCTGATCGACATGAATTCGGGCGCGGTGATCGAATTTGTCGATCCCGAGATCGAGGTGTTGCAAGAGAAGATCGCGGAAAAGCTGGGGTATCGCTTGATCGGGCATCGGCTCGAACTTTATGGCGTGCCGATCAAATCCAGTGAGTGATGCGGGGGCCAAGGCGCGGGTGATGCGGCTGGCCATCGGCAGCGTCATCGTGGGTCTCGGTGTTCTGGCGCTCAAGGCTTTGGCTTGGGGGCTGACGGGATCGCTTGCGCTGATGTCGGATGCGCTGGAAAGCCTTGTGAATGTGGCAGCCGCGCTGGCGGTGATCGTGGCGCTTCGGGTGGCGCGGCGGCCAGCGGATGACAATCACCCCTATGGCCATGACAAGGCGGAGTTCTTTTCGGCGGTGCTGGAGGGCGTGCTGATCGTGATTGCAGCCCTCTTTATCCTGCGCGAGGCCTATGCGGGGTTTCTGGCACCGCAGGCCATTGCACAGCCCGTGCTCGGGATGGCGATCAACACCGGGGCGAGCCTGATCAATGCGGTCTGGGCGGTGATCCTGATCCGCAATGGACGTCGCTATCGCTCGCCTGCCTTGGTTGCAGATGGCAAGCATCTGATGACCGATGTGGTGTCGTCGGTGGGCGTGCTCTTTGGCGTGGCGCTGGCGCTGGCGACCGGGTGGCTCTGGCTTGATCCGGCGATGGCGGTGCTGGTGGCGTTCAACATCCTGTGGTCGGGATCGGTGGTGATCAAGGCGTCGCTCAGCGGGTTGATGGACGAGGCCGTGTCCGAAGAGGAACTGGCCACGATCCGCCGGGTGATCGCCGAGGCGGCAAGCGATGACGCCGCGTTGGAGGCCCATGATCTGCGCACGCGCCATGCCGGGCCGGTGACGTTCATAGATTTTCATCTGGTGGTGCCGGGCGCGATCTCGGTTGAGGTTGCACATGCGCTCTGCGACCGGATCGAGGCGGCGCTGATGGCGGCGCTGCCGGGCGCGCGGGTGACGATCCATGTTGAGCCCGAACACAAGGCCAAGCATAGCGGTCATGTTGTGCTGTCATAGCTCTGCCGCTTTTTTAGGCGGATGATCCGGGCTATCACGGGCGCTCACGGATAAGAAAGTCTGAGATGGAAAACCTGCGCGGCAGTATTCTGATGGTCCTCTCGATGGGCGGCTTCGCGCTGGAGGATATGTTCATCAAGCGTTTGGCCGATACCTTGCCGGTGGGGCAGATCATTCTGCTGATCGGGATCGGGGGCGCGTTGATTTTTGGCTCGATCACGCGGGCGCAGGGCGGGCGACTCTGGTCGCGTGATCTGGTGTCGCGGCCTGTGATCCTGCGCAATTTTGGGGAATTGCTGGGCACGCTGGGGTTTGTCATGGCGATTGCGCTGACGCCTCTTTCCTCGGCCTCGGCCATTTTGCAGGCGACGCCGCTCGCGGTCACTTTGGGGGCCGCGCTCTTCTTGGGTGAAGCGGTGGGCTGGCGGCGTTGGGCGGCGATCCTCGTGGGGTTTTGCGGCGTGCTGATGGTGATCCGGCCGGGGATGGCGGGGTTTGAGCCGGCGTCGCTCTTTGCGGTGCTGGCGGTCTTTGGATTGGCGGCACGGGATCTGGCGACGCGCCGGGTGCCGCGCACGATTTCATCCATGCAGCTATCGACCTATGCCTTTGCCACGTTGGTGCCGACTGGCGTGATCCTCTTGGCGTTTCACGGCACGCCCGCGTGGCCCACGGCGGTGAACTGGCGCGATCTGGTGCTGGCGCTCTTGTGTGGCGTGTCGGCCTATTACGCCATTGTCGCGGCGATGCGGTTGGGCGATGTGGCGGTGATCACACCGTTTCGCTACTCCAGGCTGGTGTTTGCGCTGATCATCGGGGTCACGCTGTTTGACGAGCGGCCCGATGTCTGGACGCTGGCGGGGGCGGGGATCATCATCGCCTCGGGCATCTATACCTTTTGGCGCGAGCGGCGGTTGGCGCGGCGGATGGCCTTGGTCTGAGTTTCAGCTCGCGGCGGCGGTCAGGTCGTCAATCACCTTGACCCACATCTCGGCGGGCTGACAGCCGGGCACGGCATGTTGACCCCCGACGATGAACGTGGGCACGCCTGAAATCCCCATCTGGCGGAACTGTGCGTCGCGGGCGCGGATGTCCTCGCGGTCGGCTTCTGTTCCCAAGAGGCGCTGGATCATCGCCCCATCAAGGCTGAGGCTGTCGGCGAGATCGGCCAGAACCTCTGCATCACCAATATCGCGACCCTCGTTGAAATAGGCCTGGAAAAGCGCCATGGCCATGCGGTCCTGACAGCCCTCGATCCCGGCCCAATGCAGCAGGCGATGTGCGTCAAGCGTGTTGGGCGTCCGTTGGATGGCGGCAAAATCAATGGTGAGACCGGCGGCCTCGGCGCGCTCCAGCACCGGGGCATAGGCGCGGATGGCGCCCTCTTTGCCACCAAATTTTGTCTCCAGATAGGCGCGGCGGTCCATGCCTTCGGCGGGCATGTCGGGGTTGAGCTGGAACGGGTGCCATTCGATCTCGAATGGGTGATCGGGGCGCAGGGTCAAGGCCTGATCCAGCAGCGTCTTGCCGATATAGCACCAAGGGCAGATCGGGTCGGAGATGATATCAAGCTTGACCATGAAGGCCCTCATAAATCGGCCGCAGAGCGCGGCGCAGGATTTTGCCATTGGCCCCGGTGGGAAGGGCCTCGACGTGGTAAAAGCCGCGCGGGCATTTGTAACCCGCAAGCCGTTCAGCGGCAAAGGCATCGAGTGCGACAGGATCAAGCTGCGCGGGACCAGTATAGAAGGCCATGATCACGCGTGCATCCTCTTTCACCTCAATATCGGTGACAGCCACCGTGGTGATGCCGGGATGGGCGCTTAGCGCCGCCTCGACCTCCATCGGAGAGACGCGGTAGCCGCCTGCGTTCATCATGTCGTCGGCGCGGCCCAGATAGGTGATCTGGCCCTCGGCATCCATCATCCCCTGATCGCCGGTCAGGAACCAGTCGCCGGTGAATTTCTCTGCCGTGGCTTCGGGCGCGCCAAGATAGCCCAGCATGAGACCGGGATCGGAGCGGTGGACGGCGATGGTGCCCTCGGTGCCATGGGGCGCGGGGCTGCCGTTGCCGATGATCGCGACGCGGCGGCCGGTCTGGGGACGGCCCAGCGTGCCGGGGGCGGCGGGGTGAGCGGGGCTGCCGGAGATGAAGGTCGAGCATTCGGACATGCCGTAGGCCTCATAGATCGGCGTCCCGGTGGCATCCTGCCAGTGCTGGCGGATGGTGTCCGAGAGTTTTTCGCCCGCTGCCAGCCCGTGCCGCAGATGTGGCAGGGCAAGGGGCTGACCGGGCCGGACCAGCTTGCGATAGACGCCCGGTGCTGCGGCAAAGATGGTCGCGTCATGGCGTTCGAGCAGCGCGGGCAAGTGCTCGGGCGCTATACCCGGCGCAGGGATGAGCGCGGTCGCCCCCACAGTCCAAGGGTCCATCAGGCCGGTGCCAAGGGTGAAGGTCCAGTTGAAGGCGCCCGCATGGCAGAGCCTGTCGTCGCCGCGCAGCCCATACCAGCCGTCAAACATCATCCGCCGTGCCCAGATGGCGCGGTGGGCATGGACCACAGCGCGCGGAATGCCTGAGGTGCCGGAGGTATAGATGATATAGGCGGGGCGGTCAGGATCGCCCATCTCCCAGTCAGCGGGCGGCAGATCGCGCATCGCCTCAAGAGCGGGTTCGTCGAGAGAGGGAATGTCTGTCTCGGGGCAGGCCACGCCCGCCGCGCGCAGGATCAGTGCGGGTTGCGTGGTCTTGACGATGCCCGCCACCTCGGGCGCTGTCAGTTGGCTAGAGGTGGGAATGGGCACAAGGCCCACGGCGATAGCGCCCAGATAGGCAATCGGAAATTCGACCGTATTGCCCAGCCGCATCAGCACCCGGTCGCCGGGTTTGAGGCCGGTGCGCAAGAGGCCGGTGCCGGTGCCGCGCACGGCGGCCAACAGGCGTCCATAGCTCCAGCGTTCGGCGGTGCCGAGACCGAGAACCGCCAGTGCGATCTTGTCCGGATGCGCCTCGGCCCGGCCCAGAACATGGGCCGCGAGGTTGAAGGGGCTGGGGCAGGGGGCGCTTGGCCCCTGATCGAATATGGCGCTCATGTCTCTCGCTTAGGGGGCCTGCGCGGCGGTTGCAAGTGGCTCTGCGCTTGGCCTATAGCTTTGTGCAATGACTGATCAAGCCTTGTCCCCCCTGCTGCGCGTCACGCGCGAAACCGGCGCTGAAACTGGCCCCGAGCCGCTCGATCTGGGCGTGCGGGTGCGTGGACTGCGCAAGGCGCGGGGCTGGACGTTGGAACAGGCGGCAAAGCAGGCGGGGCTGGCGCGCTCGACCCTGTCAAAGATCGAGAATGGTCAGATGTCCCCGACCTATGACGCCCTGAAGAAACTGGCGCAGGGGTTGGAAATCTCTGTTCCACAGCTCTTTACGCCGCCGTCGCGCGACCGGATCAACGGGCGCATGGCCGTGACGCGGGTGGGTGAAGGGACGCCCAAGGCCACGGCAACCTACGAACATGATCTCTTGGCCGATACGCTGAGCCAAAAACGCATGATGCCCTACCGAGCGCGCATCCGTGCCCGCGCGATGGAGGAATTCGGCGGTTGGGTGCGCCATGACGGCGAAGAATTTCTCTATGTGCTGACCGGGGTGGTGCGGCTCTATACCGAGTTTTACGAGCCGATCGAGATGCGTCGCGGCGACAGCGCCTATTACGATGCCACCATGGGGCATAACGTGATCTCGGTCAGTCCCGAGGATGCAACGATCCTGTGGGTGACATCGCTCGGGTGACCCCAACTGCTCTTAAGGAAAAGTGGCCCGGCCACGCAATCGCGGGACCGGGCCTTCTGCGCCGCGAGTGTGAGTTTGGCCGTTACTCGGCCGGGGCGGCAGGGGTTTGCTCCGCAGCAGAGCCGTCGATCACGCTTGCTGGGGCTGTTTCGGCATCGGGGTTCGTGCTGTCGCTCGTTGGGGAGGGGGACAGCATGCTGAAGGCGATCAAGCCGCCCATCAGGACCACGATGACCAGAAGGCCAACCAGCCCGCCGCGCGTCGAGGCGCCAGCATCATAGCCGGGAGGGCCGTATCGGTTGAGATCTCGGTTGGCTTGGCGTTGAATGTCGTCATTGGGGGTGTACATGGCGGTCTCCTTTCGCTCTGCCTGTAATTTTACCTCAAAGTGATCCACCTGCCTGAGTGCTAAACGGATAGCCGCGTTTTCGGGCGTCTTTCTGCCAGTATCGCGTGAGTCGCAGGGCGGGTTCCCGCCGTCAGTCGATGGCATCCGTCGCGAACGGGGAGTTTCGGCAAGGCTTTGCCGAGGTCAGCGCAGTTTGGGGATGCCGCCGGCATGGGTGCTTCGGTCCACGACGCCGGCGCGCAAGGACCGTCCGATGCGATGCGCCAGCGCCGACCATGCGGCGGCCTGATCGGGGGAGAGTTCGCGCAAGAGCACCGCATCAAAGAGCGCCAGCCAGGTCGAGAACATACCCGGCTGCACATTGCGGGCGTTGACATGTGCCGCCATCGGGCTGCCGTCATAGACGCGTTCATGCAGGATGGAATTGGCCCAGAAATCCGCGACATTGGCCTCGTGTGCGGGCCAGTCGGTGACATGCACCGCAAAGATCGGCCCAAGGCCGGGATGCGCGCGCACCGCCGCGTAGAATTCGGTGACGACCCGCTCGATCTCGGGGCGGGTGATGTTGAAACGCGGGGGCAAGGCGGTGCTCATGTGTCTTATGTGGCGCGGGATGTGGTGAGAGGCAATCCCTCATGGTGGGCGAGAAATCTTGAAAAGATTTCCGGGCGCTCTCTTTTCAGACACGCGCACGCCGCACCCTCTGGACGCCTGCCGGGTGCGCGCCTATAAGGCGGGCCATGATGAGACGCAGAGCGATCATTATTCGAATTACATGCCCGGCGCTCTGAGACAATCGAGCTGCCGGGACAAGGCGTATGGGCTACCGCGCCGCTGCACCCCCCAACTCCCAGACCAGTGACAAGGACGCAAACCATGTGCGCCGACACGACCCAGACGCCGGATTACAAAGACACGTTGAACCTGCCCGAGACCGATTTTCCGATGCGCGCGGGATTGCCTGCGCGAGAGCCTGAGTGGCTGGCGCGTTGGGCGCGGATCGGAGTGTATGAGAAGCTGCGGGAGAATGCGGCGGGGCGTGCAGCCTTTACGCTGCATGATGGCCCGCCTTACGCCAACGGGCATCTGCACATCGGGCATGCGCTGAACAAGATCCTCAAGGATATGGTGGTGCGCAGCCAGCAGATGATGGGGCGCGATGCGCGCTATATCCCCGGCTGGGATTGTCACGGCCTGCCGATCGAATGGAAGATCGAAGAGCAATACCGCGCCAAGGGCATGGATAAGGACAAGGTGGATGTGGTCGATTTCCGTCAGGAATGCCGCAAGTTCGCCGAAGGCTGGATCGAAATTCAGCGCGAGGAATTCAAGCGGCTCGGCATCACCGGCTGTTGGGATCGCCCGTATCTGACGATGGATTTCCGCGCCGAACGGATCATCGCGGAGGAATTCCAGAAGTTCCTGATGACCGGCGTGCTCTATCAGGGATCAAAGCCCGTGATGTGGTCGCCGATCGAGAAGACCGCGCTGGCCGAGGCGGAGGTGGAGTATCACGACAAGGAAAGCTTTACGGTTTGGGTGAAGTTTAAGGTGATTGAGGCAACGAAGGGCCCAGTCGTTGCAAGCTTGATGGCAACGCAGGCAGAGAAGGACGCATACTGGGCTCGTGTAAGAGAGTTAGTAGACGCACACGTTGTCATCTGGACCACGACCCCTTGGACCATGCCCTCGAACAAGGCCGTGGTTTATGGCGAAAGCTTTGCCTATGGCCTCTATGAGGTCACATCGACACCCAAGGAAAGCTGGGCCAAGGTTGGCGAGAAATTCATCCTCGCCGACACCCGCGCCGAGGATGTGATGACCCGGGCGCGGCTGGAGCCGTCGATGTATACCCGCGTGCGCGATGTGAGCGCGGAAGAACTTTCGGGGCTTTCGCTGCAACACCCCCTCGCCGGGGCCGAAGGGTCCAACGGCGAATGGGACGATCTGCGCGATTTCCGGGCTGCCGATTTCGTCACCGACGAGGAAGGCACCGGGTTTGTCCATTGTGCGCCGTCGCACGGGATGGAGGAGTTTGAGCTGTACCGTGATCTGGGCGATCATCCCGACGGCGGGACTTGGCTTGAAAAAGTGATCACCTATAACGTGCTGGAAGACGGCTCTTTCCGGCCCGATCTGCCGTTCTTTGGTGGCAAGTTCATCCTTGATCGCAAGGGCAAAGAGGGCAATGCCAACAAGGCGGTGATTGATAAACTGGCCCAGGCGGGCGGGTTGCTCGCGCGGGGCAAGATTAAGCACTCCTATCCGCATAGCTGGCGCTCCAAGGCCCCCGTCATCTATCGCAACACCCCGCAATGGTTCGCCGCGATTGACCGCGCCGTGGGTGACGGGCAGGACGATTATGGCACCACCATTCGCGAACGCGCCTTGCGTTCCATCGACGAGTTGGTGACATGGACGCCCAAAACGGGGCGCAACCGGCTTTATTCGATGATCGAAGCGCGGCCCGATTGGGTGCTGAGCCGTCAACGCGCCTGGGGTGTGCCGCTGACCTGTTTTGTCAAAAATGGCGCGCAACCGACGGATTCTGATTACCTTTTGCGGAACGCCGAGGTCAACGCGCGTATCCTTGCGGCCTTTGAGGAAGAGGGCGCGGATGCGTGGTATAAAGAGGGCGCGAAAGAGCGGTTCCTGAGCGGTATCGTCAACCCGGACGACTGGCGCAAGGTCGATGACATTCTCGATGTGTGGTTCGATTCTGGCTCGACCCATGCCTTTGTGCTGCGCGACCGCACGGATGGGTCCGAGGATGGTCTGGCCGATCTCTATCTAGAGGGCACCGATCAGCATCGCGGCTGGTTCCATTCGTCGATGTTGCAGTCCTGTGGCACGCGCGGGCGCGCGCCCTATCGGGGGGTGCTGACGCATGGCTTTACCCTGGATGAGAAGGGCAACAAGATGTCCAAATCCTTGGGCAATACGGTCGCGCCCGAGGAAGTGGTCAAGCAATACGGCGCGGATATTCTGCGGCTCTGGGTGGCGCAGGCGGATTATACTGCTGACCTGCGGATCGGGCCGGAAATCCTCAAGGGCGTGGCCGATGGCTATCGCCGCCTGCGCAACACGCTGCGCTTCCTGCTGGGGGCCTTGGCACCGTTCACCGAGGCGGATCGCGTGGCCCCGGCGGATATGCCCGAGTTGGAACGTTGGGTGCTGCACCGTCTGGCCGAGCTGGATCACAAGGTGAAGAAAGGCTATGAAACCTATGATTTCCAAGGGGTTTTCCAGCAGATTTTCAACTTTTGCACGCTCGATCTGAGCGCGTTCTATTTCGACATCCGCAAGGACGCGCTCTATTGCGATGGCGACACCGCGCGGCGTCGTGCGGCGCGCACCGTGCTCGATCTGCTGTTTCACCGGCTGACCACATGGCTGGCCCCGGTGTTGGTCTTCACCATGGAGGAGGTATGGCTGTCGCGCTTCCCCGGCGAGGACAGTTCGATTCACCTCACGGATACTCCAGACACGCCCGCTGACTGGCTCAATGAACCGCTGGCGGCGAAATGGGCCATGGTGCGGCAGGCGCGGCGCGTCGTGACGGCGGCGTTGGAGGTGCAGCGCACCGACAAGGTGATCGGCGCAAGTCTGGAGGCGGCACCGGTCGTACACATCCGCGATGCAGAGATGCTCAAGGCGCTGAAATCAGTGGATTTTGCGGATATCTGTATCACCTCTGACCTGATGCTGACGGGCGATCCGCGCCCCGATGAGGCGTTCCGTTTGCCTGAGGTTGATACCGTTGGCGTGGTCTTTGAGCGGGCAGAGGGCGAGAAATGCCAGCGCTGCTGGAAGATCCTGCCTGATGTGGGGCGTCACAAGCATCCCGGCACCTGCGCGCGCTGTGACGCGGCACTGGGCTAAGGGGTCAAGGCGCGTCAGCGGAACCGGTCAACCAGTTTTTGAAGGGGTGAGCGCGTCTCGTCCGGCGCCTCTTCTGCGGGTTTGGGCGGCCTTTCGGTCTGCATGCTCTCTGGGCGAGCGGGTTTGGGCGCGGGGGGCGTGATCGCCTGTGCCACGGCGTTCTGAAAGCGGTCGGGCTTGCCCAAGGCCAGCCACGGCGCGCCTTTGGCGACGCCGCGCAGCAGATCGTCGAGCCAGTCGGTCTCGGATTTCGCGAAATCCTGCAAGACATAGTGCGCCACGCGGTCCTTGTGTCCGGGGTGGCCGATGCCAAGGCGCACGCGGCCGTAAGTCTCGCCGATGTGCTGATGGAGAGAGCGCAACCCGTTGTGGCCCGCATGGCCGCCACCCGTCTTGCAGCGCAGCTTGCCGGGGGCGAGGTCCAATTCGTCGTGAAAGACCGTGACATCGGCGGGGGTCAGTTTGTAGAAGCGCAGCGCCTCGCCCACCGATTGCCCGCTGAGGTTCATGAAGGTCATGGGTTTGAGCAAGATGACCTTGTCGTCGCCCAAATCCCCCTCAGAGACCATGCCCTGAAACTTGGACCGCCATGGGCCAAAGCCATGCTCATCGGCGATCCTGTCCAATGCCATGAAGCCGATGTTATGTCGATTATTCTCATATTTTGCGCCCGGATTGCCGAGACCCACAAAGAGCTGCATTGCCGATGCCCCTATCTTGGTTGAGGATGGTCTAGGGCCTTGGGGCCGCGGAATCAACGGGGGCAGGGTGCCGGATGGCCGAATATGAGGTGGAGGGGCTAAATCTGTCGGTGCCCGACAGCATCCTGAACGACCGGATCGCCGCCAAGCTGGCCTCGGGTGGCTATGAGGCCGATGAGGCGCGGGCGGCGGCCATGCGACTGCGACCGGGGCAACGGGTGCTGGAACTGGGGGCGGGGATTGGATACATCGCCTCGATTTGCGCCCGTATCACCGGGCCGCAGAATGTGACGAGCGTCGAGGCCAATCCCGGCATGTTGCCGGTGATCCGGGCTAATCTGGAGCGCAACGGATTTGGGGCAGTGACCCTCCTGCATGGTGCGGTGGGTGGCATGGCGCGCGAGTCCGAGCCCTTGGCCTTTGACGCGGCCCAGAGTTTCTGGGCGGCGCGGATCGCGGACGAGACCACCGCGCTCGACCGCATGGTCGAGGTGCCATATCTGGGGCTGAATGATCTGATGACGCAGGCGCGTCCGCATGTGGTGATCATGGATATCGAGGGGGCGGAGCAGCATCTTTTCGATCACCCCTGGCCTGACCATGTGCGCAGCGTGATGATGGAACTGCATCCGACGCGCTATCCTGACACAGTCATCCAACGGATCGTTGATTGCATGTCGGTCTCGGGCCTAACCTATGATCCCGGCCCGTCGCGCGGGCGCATCCTGTGCTTTCGCCGGGTGCGGGACCGGTGATAGAAAAAACGCGACCCCCGATTGGGGGCCGCGCTCTTTGGGTTGGGCGTGAGAGATGAGGATTATTCCTCGTCGCCCTCGTCCTCTTCTTCTTCCTCGCCCTGCGAGCGCAGCGCCGAGGGGGCCGAGATGTTGCAGATCACGAAATCGCGGTCCTTGATCACCGGCTCACTGCCTTCTGGCAGATCAATCATCGAAATCGTAACCACGTCGCCGATTTTGGAGATCTTGGACAGGTCCACGGTCAGGTGATCGGGGATGTCGCCCGCAGTCACGGTCAGCTCGACCTCGTTGCGCACGACGGTCAGAACGCCGCCTTTGCGCAGGGCCGGGCAATTCTCGTGGTTGATGAAGTCAACGTGAATGAACAGGTTGATCCGGGTGGTGCGACGCAGACGCATAAGGTCGACATGAGTCGGAAGATCCTTGACCACATCGCGCTGAACGTCACGGCAGATCACGCGCACATCGTCTTGGCCCTCGACCTGAAGATTGAACAGGGTCGATTTGAAACGGCCCTTCTTCAGGCGCTTGAGCAGCGCGTTGAACGGAATGTTGATCGGCAGCGGCTCTTTGTCGCCACCGAATACGATACCCGGAACCATGCCCTCACGACGAGCTGCGCGAGCGGCGCCCTTGCCTGTCCCCGCACGTTCCTGGGCCTGAAGATCAGGAATTTCTCCAGCCATTTGATTTCTCCATTGGTTAGGGCGGGGCTCCTCCAAGGCTGTAGACCCCGCATGAAGCTGCGCCAATAGCCGGGTTTTGCCGGTTTGAAAAGCGGAATCTTGTTGCCCGGCTGGGGCGCGTGGCCTATCCGTCGGTCCCGTGACGCAAGAGGAGCCCGACCGAAATGCCACGCCGCGTTTTCCTGCATGTTGGCATGCCCAAATGCGCGACCTCCACCATACAGGCCGCCTTGGTGCAACAGCAAGACCGTCTGCGGCATCTTGGCATCGCCTATGACATGCCCGAGGTCCAGTCGGCGCAGGGGCAGGGCAATGCGGCAGATCTTGCCATTGCGGCCTATCGGGAAAGATCACAGGCCGTCGCGGAGGCGCTCGATTTCTTCACGCGTGGTGACGGGGATGTGGTGCTGAGCGCCGAAAGCCTGTCGGGTCTCTATAAATCCGCGGTGGCCATCAGGCTGGTCGAGGCGCTGCGCGCGCGGGGATTTGAGGTCACTGTGCTTGCGGTCTTGCGCCGGCAGGATCACTGGCTCGAATCCGATTTCAAACAGCATGTCAAAGGCGGTCAGAAATGGAGCGGCAGCATCGCGGAGTTGCTGGAAAAGCGCACGCAGCAAGACGTGCTGAACTATGCGCTCTTCACGCTCTATTGGGGGAAATATGTCGGCCGGGACAGGGTGTTCAGCACCGTGATTCTGCCGGGCAGTGATCGGCGGTATCCGGTCAATTTCGTGCTGGAGCAGATCGGTGCTGCCAGCCTGTGCTACGGCGATGACGCGGCGGTGCCGATGTCGAATGTCAGCCCGCCCACGGGTCTGATCGAACCTGCGCGCCTGCTCAAGCGCGAGATGCAGGCGACTGGGTGTTCTCTGGCGCAGATGGATGTGGCGCTGGATCGGTTCTTTGCCGAAGCGCCGGGAGTGGTCGAGGTGCCAAAGCGGCGGTTTTTGATGCCTTTCACGGACCGTCAGCAACTCGTTGAGCGGTGGAAGGGCAGCAATCGCGATCTGGAGGGGCGGGCGGGGCATCATCTGGTGTTCGATGTCGAGGTGGCCCACGATCCGGCGTCCGAGATACCGCTCGAGGACGAGGCGCGCGCCATTCTGGCCGCGTGGAAGGCCGCGAAGGGGCCAGCACCCACACCAGAGGTGCAGGCGCGGCGCGGCTTGTTGCAGCGGCTCTTGGGGCGGTGAGGCGCCTCAGGCCATCCAGCGGCCGGTGAAATCCTCGGGTACCATCAGAATGTCGCGGTCCAGATCCTTGACATCGCGTCGCCCGCAGAGGCCCATGCTGCTATCGAGTTCCTTGTGGATCACCTCGAGCGCGCGGGTGACACCCGCCTCGCCCATCGCTCCCAGACCGTAGACAAAGGCGCGCCCGATATAGGTGCCCTTGGCCCCGAGCGAGAGCGCCTTGAGCACGTCCTGACCCGAGCGGATGCCGCTGTCGAGATGTACCTCGATCTTGTCGCCCACCGCGTCCATGATGGCGGGCAGGGCCCGGATGGCCGAGAGCGCGCCGTCAAGCTGTCGCCCGCCGTGGTTGGAGACGATGATCGCATCGGCCCCGACGTTCAGCGCTTCACGGGCATCGCGCGGGTCCATGATGCCCTTGATGATCAGCGGGCCGTCCCACATCTTGCGGAACTGGCGGATGCGGTCCCAGTCAAGCGCCTGATCGAACGCTTCTGAGGTCCAGGTGCTGAGCGAGGAGGGATCGGTGACGCCCTTGGCATGACCCACGATATTGCCAAAAAAGCGCCGTTTGGTGCCCAGCATGCCAAGCCCCCACTGCACCTTGGTCATCATGTTGGCGACGCTCTTGGGGGTCAGCTTGGGCGGGGCAGAAAGGCCGTTCTTCAGGTCCTTGTGGCGTTGCCCCAGCAGTTGCAGATCAACCGTGATCATCGCCGCCGAACATTTGGCATCCCGCGCCCGGTCAAACAGCCGCTGCATGAAATCGTCGTCTTTGAGGGTATAGACCTGCATCCAGAACGGCTTGGTGGTGTTCTCGGCCACATCCTCGATCGAGCAGATTGACATGGTGGAGAGGGTGAAGGGCACGCCGAATTTCTCGGCGGCGCGCGCCGCCTTGATCTCACCATCCGCGTGTTGCATGCCCGTGAGACCGACCGGGGCGAGGCCCACGGGCATCGCCACATCCTGCCCGATCATCTGGCTCGCGGTGCTGCGCCCGGTCATGTCGATGGCAACACGCTGGCGCAAGTAGATTTTGTCAAAATCGGTGGTGTTTTCGCGAAAGGTCTGTTCGGTCCAGCTGCCGGATTCGGCGTAGTCGTAGAACATCTTGGGGACGCGGCGGCGGTAGATCTGTTTGAGATCGGCGATATTGGTGATCACGGGCATGGCGTCCTCCGAAATTGGTTAGTTTCCTTTACCAACGGAAGCGGGGCCGCGCAATCACCCCTGTTGCCGCAGGACGGGGGCCGGTGCCGGAATACGGCGCACCGACCAGCCCCAGAACCGAACCAGCATGAACACGCCCGCCAGCGCGAGCCCGGCTGCGAGGCCGAGCCAGATACCCGGCCCGCCAAATCCAAGCGTGAATCCGAGAAGGTAGCTGACCGGCACGCCCACCACCCAATAGCTGAGGGCCGCAATGACCATCGGCACGCGGGTATCCTGCACCCCGCGCAAGAGGCCCAGCGCCTGCACTTGGGCGGCATCGACCAGTTGAAAGAGGGCGGCGGCAGCAAGGAGTTGCCGCCCGATGGCGATCACCTGTGCCCGGTCGGGATCGTCGGGCGCGAGAAAGAGGCCCACCAGCGGGTCCGGCAGGAGCAGGAGCAGCGCCATGGTCGCCAGCGCCACAGCGGCGGAGAGGCCGAGGACCACGCGCGCACCGTCGCGCAGCCCCGC